>JAYELV010000189.1:8226-18749 GCA_034717755.1 Pseudomonadota bacterium
CCCTGAAAGGCAAATCCCAACCCTGCCTCCATGCACGATGTTATTGAGATGGCGCGTTCCAGACATTTTTTCGTTACATAGCTTCATCTGAACTTCGCCTGCGCTGCACGATCAGCGGCGATCTGCTGTTCATATTTGTCGCCATTGGCGAGCAACTCTTCTTTGCTGATGACGCTGCCCTTGCGGCTTTCGAAGTGATATTCGTAAACCCTGGTCTCGACGATGGCATCGACCGGGCAGGACTCCTCGCAGAATCCACAGAAGATGCATTTGAACAGGTCGATCTCATATTTGGTGGTGCGCCTTGAGCCATCCTCGCGAGGCTCTGCCTCGATGGTAATCGCACAGGCGGGGCACACTGCTTCACACAATTTACAGGCGATGCAGCGCTCCTCGCCGTTGGGATAGCGCCGCTGCGCATGCAGGCCGCGAAAACGCGGCGACATGGGAGCGCGCTCTTCCGGATACTGCACCGTAATCTTGCGCGCAAACAGGTAGCGCCCCGTGACACGCATGCCTTTCAGCAGCTCAAACAGAAACAGGCTCTTGATGTAGTTGGTGACTGTTTTCATGCGTTAAACCACCAGGGCATTTTATTCACCACTGCGTAGGCGACAACCAGTATCCACACGATGGTTATCGGGATAAACACCTTCCAGCCAAGACGCATGATCTGGTCATAGCGGTAGCGGGGAAAAGTCGCCCGGAACCACAACAGCATGAACATGAAGATAAAAGTTTTCGCCAGAAGCCAGAAGAATCCCGGAACCCAGGCAAACCAGCTCTCGGCAAATGTTCCTTCGAAAGGAGAGAGCCAGCCACCGAGAAACATCAAGGCTGTCAATGCCGAGATCAGGATCATGTTGGCGTATTCCGCGAGGAAGAACGCTGCAAACGCCATGCCGGAGTATTCGACATGAAAACCGGCGACAATCTCCGACTCACCCTCGGCCACGTCAAAAGGGGCGCGGTTGGTCTCGGCAACACCGGCGATAAAATAGACGATAAAAAGTGGGAACAGCGGCAGCCAGAACCAGTGTGCCGCACTCCCCTGCTGTGCACGCACGATGTCGCCAAAATTGAGACTTCCGGCGGCAACGATCACGGCAACCAGCGCGAATCCCATGGCGATCTCGTAGGAGACGATCTGCGCCGCCGAGCGCATCGCACCGAGAAAAGCGTATTTTGAGTTGGTGGCCCAGCCGGCGATGATGACGCCATAAACGCCCATCGAGGTCAGCGCCAGCACATACAGCAGACCGGCATTCACATCGGCCAGCACCAGGGTTTCATCGAAGGGGAATACCGCCCATGCGGCCAGCGCGGGAGCCAGGGTCAGCATCGGCGCAATCAGAAACAGGAACTTGTTGGCCTTCGTTGGCAGCACGATCTCCTTGAACATCAGCTTCATGGCATCGGCAATCGGCTGCAGCGACCCCTTGATGCCAACCCGATTCGGGCCGATGCGTATCTGCATGTAGCCGATGACCTTGCGCTCCAGCAGCGTGTAGTAGGCTACCATCAGCATCAGCGGCATGACGATCGCCACGATCTTGATGACGATCTGAATGATCACCGGCAGCCAGTTCCAGAAATCGATCAACATGCTCATGAGATCTTCTCCAGCGTGACTTCGCCAAAGGCGCCGCCAATATTTTCACTGCCGCTGACGCCTGACGCACACCAGACGCAGTTGTCCGGCACACGCTCATCGATGGAAATCGAGGAGTCGATATGCCCTGCTCCCTGCCTCAGGAATGCAGCATCTCCAGCTGCGAGACCCGCCTGCTGTGCCGTCATGCTATTGATATGAATCGACCACTCACCGTCACTGCTGCGCTGCAGTGGTTCACTGCGGCGGGTGAGTGAATCCATGGCGTAGGGAGAGAGTGTCGGGATTCTCTCCAGACCACCTGCCGACAGATTTTTTTCAGTCTCGCCGATCCAGTTTTCGGCGATGACAGTGACAGTTGGCAATGAGACATCACAAGCAGCGAAAACCTCGTCACGGATCTGTTCGCTGCTGTTATAGTCGAAGCCTTCCTGATCAAGCAGATTTCCCAGCACGCGCAGCACCTTCCATGCGGGCCGCGCCTCTCCGGGAGGAGCAACGACGCCGGTGAAACTCTGACGATCCCCCTGGCAGTTGACCAGGGTGCCGGAGGTCTCGGTAAAGGCTGCAATCGGCAGCATCACGTTTGCCGCCTGCTCGAGCGCCTGTGTGCGCCACGCAGTCAGTGCGACGACATGGTCTGATTCACCCAGCCTCTCGACCGCGCTCTGACCTTCGATAACATCATGCTCAGGTTCGATGCCAACCAGCAGCCAGGATTTTCGGGGCTGCGCCAGCAGTGAGGTTTTGGCAGTAGTATTGACAGCGCCGGCAAGCCAGGCGCCGACACTGTTAGCCGCTTCAGGCAGAAAACCGAGCTTCGCTCCGGTTGTTTCGCCAAGTCGTGCTGCCGCGGCAGCCAACAGCGAGTAATCGGGATGCGAGCGCGCAATATTGCCGATCAGGATGATTGCATTATCGGCGGCTTGCAGTTGCTCTCTGATCTGTTGATTATCAAGCGCATCCACCAGTCGGGACGGAGCGGCGACAACCGTTTCCGCCAGCTCATAGTTGAAATCAAAATCAACGGGATTGACTGCCATCACTTTGGCGCCGTTCAACGCAGCCTTGCGGATACGGTGATTGATCAGCGGCTGCTCTTTGCGTACATTACTGCCGATCAGCAGGATGGCATCCGCCTTCTCCAGCGCATCCAGCTTGATCCCCAGCCAGGGGGTCGACTCCGTATAGCGGAAATCCGCCATGCGCAGACGTGATTCGATATTGCTGCTGCCCAGTCCGCGCAGCAGTTTTGCCGCCAGCGCCATCTCTTCCAGGGTTGCTGAAGGTGATATCAGCGCGGCGAGTTGATCCGCATCATCAGCAGCGGCAGCCAGTGAGGAAGCGGCTTGATTCAGCGCCTCTTCCCAGCTCGCTTCGCGCCATTGATCTCCATCCTTGATCATCGGAGTGGTGAGGCGGTCAGCATGATTCAATGCGGTATAGCTGTAACGATCACGATCTGACAGCCAGGTCTCGTTGATGCCGGCGTTCTCTTGCGGAACGATGCGCATCACCCGGTTGTTGCGCAGATGTACATTCACGTTGGAACCCACCGAATCATGCGGAGCCACACTCGAGCGCTGCACCATCTCCCAGGCGCGCGCGCGAAAACGGAACGGTTTGGAGGTCAAGGCCCCCACCGGGCACAGATCAATGACGTTCCCTGACAACTCGGAAGTCATGGTGTGGGCGACGTACGTGCCGATCTTCATGTGTTCGCCGCGTCCGGTTGCGCCCAGTTCACGCACACCGGCGATTTCATCACCAAAGCGCACACAGCGGGTGCAGTGAATACAGCGGGTCATATCGGTCGCAACCAGCGAGCCGAGATCCGGGTCCGCCACGATGCGCTTGGCTTCCGTGTAGCGCGAAACATCAGCACCGTAGCCAACAGCAACGTCCTGCAGTTCACACTCGCCACCCTGATCGCAGATCGGGCAGTCGAGCGGATGGTTGATCAGCAGAAACTCCATGGTGCCTTTTTGAGCTTCACGCGCCAGCGGCGACTTGGTGAAGACCTTCATGCCATCCATGCAGGGTGTGGCACAGGCTGGCAGGGGTTTCGGGGCATTTTCAACCTCGACCAGGCACATACGGCAATTCGCAGCAATAGAGAGATGCTTGTGGTAGCAGAAGCGCGGCACAGTAACGCCTGCCGCATCAGTGACTTCGATGAGCATCTGTCCCGGTCGGGCATCGAACTGCCTGCCGTCTACCTCAATTGTAATTGTTTTTTCGTCTGCCATTTTTTATCGGTGTTGTTTACGGTTTGTCATCTCGACGCAGGAGAGATCTTAGCACCCGATGCATCAGGATCCCTCGTCGTTCGTTCCTCACTTCCCTCGGGATGACAAGTGAAACTGTAAAATACATTGAATATTTGTCAAAGACACCCCATCACACCATGCACTTGCCGTGCTTGATGTGGTATTCAAACTCTTCGCGGAAGTGTTTGACAAAACTTGCTACCGGCCCCGCCGCCGCATCACCCAAAGCACAGATGGTGCGGCCTGCAATTTTTGCGGCGACATCATCGAGCAGCTCGAGATCTTCCATCCTGCCCTGGCCATGTTCGATGCGACGCACCACCCGGTACATCCAGCCGGTGCCCTCACGGCAGGGGGTGCATTGACCGCACGACTCTTCATAATAGAAATAGGAGAGGCGTTCGAGAATTTTAACCATGCACTGTGTATCGTCGATAACGATGACTGCGCCGGATCCAAGCATCGAGCCGGCATTCTGGATGCTGTCGTAGTCCATGTTCAGCTGCATCATCTGCTCAGCGGGTATCACCGGAGAAGATGAGCCGCCGGGAATCACCGCCTTGAGTTTACGGCCGTCGCGCATGCCTCCGGCAAGCTCGAGCAGTTCACTGAACGGGGTTCCCATAGGAATCTCATAATTGCCCGGCTTGTTGACATTTCCGGAGATCGAAAACAGCTTGGATCCACCGCTGTTCTCGACGCCAATATCACGAAACCACTCTCCACCCTGCGACAGGATCATCGGGATGGATGCCAGAGTCTCGGTGTTATTGATCACCGTCGGTTTGCCGTAGAGGCCAAACATCGCTGGAAACGGAGGTTTGAAGCGCGGCTGCCCCTTTTTACCTTCGATGGACTCCAGCAATGCGGTCTCTTCACCACAGATATAGGCGCCACCGCCAAGATGTGAATGCAGCTCGAAAGCAAAACCTGAATCGAGAATATTGTCACCCAGCAAACCGGCTGCGCGGGCCTCTTCCAGCGCCTCTTCGAAACGCTCGTAGGGCTCGCGGAATTCACCGCGGATATAGTTGTAGCCGGCAGCAGCTCCGATCACATAACCGCAAATGATCATGCCTTCGATCAGCTGGTGTGGATTGTAGCGCAGAATATCACGATCCTTGAAGGTTCCCGGTTCGCCCTCATCGGAATTGCACACCACATATTTATCGCCGGGCGCGGTGCGGTTGATGAAGCTCCATTTCAACCCCGTCGGAAAACCTGCTCCACCGCGGCCGCGCAGGCCGGAAACCTTGACCTGCTCGATAATCTCATCGGCCGGGGTCTGCTTCCTGAGGATCTTTGCCAGCATCTCGTAGCCGCCGGCTTTGCGGTACTCATCGAGTTTCCACGGGGCTGCACTGTCGAGGTTGCGAAAACAGACTTCGTTCGCCATCACTCCAGCTCCTTGAGTATCGAGTCGATCAACTCTGGTGTGAGATTCTCGTAATACTTGTCACCGATCTGCATCATCGGCGCGCCGCCGCATGCACCCAGGCACTCAACCTCCTTGAGGCTGAAATTCCCATCGTCCGTGACTTCGCCGAATTTGATGCCGAGTTTGTCATCGAGATGTTCGACGATTTTATCGCTGCCGTTGATCATGCAGGAGATATTGGTGCACACGCACAGCTTGTGTTTGCCGACCTTGTCGTGCTCATACATGGAATAGAATGATGCGACTTCGTAGACAGCGATGGGCGCCATATCCAGATAAGCCGCCACCTTGTCCATCAGTTCGGTTGTCAGATAGCCGCCGTTGTGGTCCTGAACGATCGTCAGCGCCGGCATCGAGGCAGACTGTTTCCATTCGGCAGGATATTTTGCAATCCACTTATCAATTTCCGCACAGACTTCAGGCGGAAAGAGTGTTGATTTGTCGATCTGCACACTCATCGGTCGATCTCCCCGAAGACGATATCCATGGTGCCGATAATGGCAACCACGTCGGCAAGCATGTGGCCTTTTGACATCTCATCCATCGCCGCCAGGTGTGCAAACCCCGGAGCACGCACTTTGAGACGGTATGGCTTGTTGGCCCCGTCCGACATGATGTAGCAGCCGAACTCGCCCTTGGGCGCCTCGACGGCCGCATAGGCCTCACCCGGCGGCACACAATAGCCCTCGGTAAACAACTTGAAGTGATGAATCAGCGCTTCCATATCATCTTTCATATCTGCGCGCGCAGGCGGTGCAATTTTGTGATCGTCCAGCATCACAGGGCCGGGATTGCTGCGCAGCCACTCGATGCACTGCTTGATAATGCTGTTGGACTGACGCATCTCCTCGACACGCACCAGGTAGCGGTCGTAGCAGTCGCCGTTGACACCGACGGGGATATCAAAATCGACATGCTCATAGGCCGCATAGGGCTGTTTTTTACGCAGATCCCACTCGATGCCGGAGCCGCGCAGCATCGGCCCGCTAAAACCCAGGTTTTTGGCGCGATGCGGTGAAACCACGCCGATACCAACGGTGCGCTGTTTCCAGATACGGTTATTTGTCAGCAGAGTCTCATACTCATCGATATAGCCGGGAAAACGATCAGTGAAATCCTCGATAAAATCCAGCAGCGAGCCATCACGGCCGGCATTGCGACGCTTGACTGTCTGTTCGCTGGTCCAGCGATTGGCTGTATAGCGCGGCATCTCGTCAGGTAGATCGCGATAGACTCCGCCGGGGCGATAGTAGGTTGCGTGCATACGCGTACCGGAGACGGCCTCGTAGACATCCATGAGATCTTCACGTTCGCGAAAAGCGTAGAGAAACACCGTCATCGCGCCAACGTCGAGCGCATGGGTTCCCAGCCACATCAAATGGTTGAGAATGCGCGTAATCTCGTCGAACATGGTGCGGATATAGCGTGCGCGCAGCGGCGCCTCGATACCCAGCAATTTTTCGATCGCCAGCACATAACCATGCTCGTTGCACATCATGGAGACATAGTCGAGACGATCCATGTAACCGATGCTCTGGTTGAAAGGCTTGCTCTCGGCCAGCTTTTCGGTGCCGCGATGCAACAGGCCGACATGCGGATCTGCGCGCATGACGGTCTCACCATCCATCTCGAGAATCAGACGCAGCACGCCATGCGCAGCCGGATGCTGCGGGCCAAAGTTGACTGTGTAGTTACGTATCTCAGACATCGGCCTGCTCTGCCTCCGGCTCGGCTTGCGGTTCCGGCTCTGGTTTCCAGCCATCCTGGTAGCGATTATCCTCACGGAGGACGCGCGCCACCAGGGTTCGCTGTTCAATGCTCACCGGCTCATAGATAACACGCTTCTGTTCCGGGTCATAGCGCATCTCGACATGCCCCTCGAGCGGGAAGTCCTTGCGCAGCGGATGACCGATAAAGCCATAATCGGTAAGCAGGCGGCGCAGGTCGGGATGCCCCTGGAAGAGAATGCCGAAAAGATCAAATGCCTCGCGCTCGAACCAGTTTGCCACACTCCAGAGATCCACCACTGAATCGACAATCGGAGCATCGGAATCCAGTATGGTCTTGACCCGCAGGCGATGATTCAGGGTTGGCGAAAGCAGGTGATAGACGACGCCAAATCGGATTTTCGGATCTGCTGCAAACGCCTCTCTGCTGGCGCCGCGGCTGAAGCCATCGTTATGCGTCGACCACTCGGAGTCGCCATAGGTCAAAAGATCGATGCCGCAGACATCCATGCACTGCTCAAACTGAAATTTCCCACCATCACGCAGCTGCTGCATGATCGTCAGCAGTTGATCGCGTGGAATAACCAGGGTCAGTTCAGCATAGGCGCGATGAATGACGACGCCATCAACCGCGCCAAAGGCTTCGGTCAGTTCATCAGCAAGTGCGTCGAGCCGCTCATCAAGCGTCATACATATTTCCTGTCAATCTGATCATCTGCTGTTAACGGGCGATGGTGTTGGTGCGCCTGATCTTATTCTGCAATTGCAATATTCCATACAGCAACGCCTCTGCCGTCGGTGGACAGCCCGGCACATAAACATCGACAGGCACGATGCGGTCACAACCACGCACCACAGCATAGGAGTAGTGATAATAGCCGCCGCCATTGGCGCAGGAGCCCATGGAGATCACCCAGCGCGGCTCGGGCATCTGGTCATACACCTTGCGCAACGCAGGCGCCATTTTATTCACCAGGGTGCCAGCTACGATCATCACGTCCGACTGGCGCGGACTGGGGCGAAAGACAATGCCGAAGCGATCCAGGTCATAACGCGAAGCTCCTGCCTGCATCATCTCAACCGCACAACAGGCGAGGCCGAAAGTCATTGGCCACATGGAGCCGGTACGCGCCCAGTTGATCAACTTGTCGGCGGAAGTGGTAACGAACCCCTCTTTGAGAAGACCCTCTATTCCCATTCCAGCGCTCCCTTGACCCATTCATAGATAAAGCCGACCACCAGTATTCCCAAAAACAGCACCATTGCCCAGAAACCGACCATGCCGACATCTTCGAGAACAACAGCCCAGGGAAACAGAAACGCAATCTCCAGGTCAAAAATGATAAACAGGATGGCAACCAGGTAGTAGCGCACATCAAACTTCATGCGCGTATCTTCAAAAACTTCGAAACCACACTCGTAGGGTGAGACTTTTTGACTATCCGGCTTGTGGGCGCCAAGCACAAAACCGAGGCCGACGACTACGCCGCCGATGATTACTGCGAGTGTAATAAAAACCAGGATGGGAAGATAGTTTTCAAGCATATCAGGGGCTTTATCAACAAGGCCGGCCAGGCACTGCCTGTAAATGACCAGCATCTTTACACATAACTCTCGCAAAGCTCGCCAGGAAAAATCCTTTGCGTTATTGCGTCTTTGCGGGAGACGAAAAGATCTTTATATTTGGTTACTCCGAGACTTGACTCTTCAAGCCCATGCACAACCAATATTTAACACAATTATTACGTGAGACGCAGTCTACTGCCAACCGGTAAACTCTGTCAAGCCGGACGCTATCGGTATATTGACGTGTAATTCAGTACTTTATCGAATACTTTTGCAGGCATAAAAAAACGGTATCATCGATGCTGATGATACCGTATCAAGGATGGTGCCGAAGGCCGGACTCGAACCGGCACGGCTTACGCCACTACCCCCTCAAGATAGCGTGTCTACCAATTCCACCACTTCGGCAAAAATTCGTTTACTCTGCGACCTGCTGCTTGTCACTTTTTCCGTCTGGAGCGGCTGAATCAGGCTCTATTTTCTCATCCGCAGCTGGAGCTTCAGGTACGGGAATATCAGGCACATCAGAAACAACTTTCTTAACTACCGCCTCGGGAATATCGGGCAAATCCGTTGGGGGAACAACCTTGACGGGCGCAGCTGCCTGAGTAGGCTCGGCATCCATCAATCCGGGCTCATCAGCTCCCTGCAATGCATACCAGCCAAGCGCCATGGCGATAACAAACCAGACGGCAGCCAGTACTGCGGTGGTTCGACTTAGAAAATTTGCCGAACCGGTGGCGCCAAAGACAGTCGCAGAGGCGCCGCTGCCAAAAGCCGCGCCTGCATCCGCTCCCTTGCCATGTTGCAGCAGAATCAGTGACACCATCCCGATGGATGTCAGTAAGAAGAAAACTACCAGAACGCTTTGCATGTTGTGAAATCCCGACTCAGTTCGCTGCCAGCGCAATCGCCAGAAAATCTTCGGCCTTTAAAGAGGCTCCACCAATCAGGCCGCCATCGATATCAGCCTGAGCGAGCAATTCTTCCGCATTCGAAGCATTCATGCTGCCGCCATAGAGGATCTGTGTTTTTTCAGCAACTGTGGCGTCACTCTTTGCGATGCGGGCGCGAATCGTTGCATGTGCATCCTGCGCCATTTCAGGCGTTGCTGTTTTTCCTGTGCCGATGGCCCATACAGGCTCATAGGCAACGACGCCTTTTCCAAGCTTGTCGATACCGACACGCGTGATGACAGCTTCGATTTGACGCACCACAACCTCTTCGGTAATACCCTGCTCACGCTCTTCCAGGGTTTCACCAATACACAGTACTGGAACGAGACCGGCATTGAGCGCTACCTCAAACTTTTCAGCGACGACCGCATCATCTTCATGATGATAGGAGCGGCGCTCGGAGTGCCCGACCAACACATATTTACAAGCAAAATCACTCAGCATGGATGCTGAAATCTCACCGGTGTAGGCGCCGGAGTCATGTACAGAGAGGTCCTCGCCCCCCCATGACACTTTTGATCCTTTCAGCAACTCCTGTACCAGTGGGATATAGATAGCAGGCGCGCATACAGCAACTTCAGCTTTAGCAACATCATCCATACCCGCCTTCACACCATCCAGCAGTGCTGTGATGCTATGTTGCGAGCCGTTCATTTTCCAGTTACCTGCGATCAGGGGTTGGCGCATGTTGTTCTCCACTGAGAAAAATCAGTATCAATCAGAATTATTTGGTGCCCGGGGCCGGACTTGAACCGGCACGGCCGCAATGGCCGGCGGATTTTAAGTCCGCTGCGTCTACCAATTCCGCCACCCGGGCAGGCTTCATGGTTTACATATATGTAATGGAGGCTGAGAGCGGAATCGAACCGCTGTCCACGGCTTTGCAGGCCGCTGCATAACCACTCTGCCACCCAGCCAAAGGTGTATGCTTCGCAAAGCAAAACCCCGCAGTAA
>JAYELV010000189.1:18849-33662 GCA_034717755.1 Pseudomonadota bacterium
GTTTACATATATGTAATGGAGGCTGAGAGCGGAATCGAACCGCTGTCCACGGCTTTGCAGGCCGCTGCATAACCACTCTGCCACCCAGCCAAAGGTGTATGCTTCGCAAAGCAAAACCCCGCAGTAAGGGATGCGACAGAAATTAAAGTACCAGGATAACGCAGGATAAAAAAACAAGAGCGAGGCATGGAACCGCTGGAATATCCTTAT
Source organism: Pseudomonadota bacterium (assembly GCA_034717755.1). Classification (GTDB taxonomy): domain Bacteria; phylum Pseudomonadota; class Gammaproteobacteria; order Chromatiales; family Chromatiaceae; genus Sva-25. The sequence goes on from JAYELV010000189.1 coordinate 19,060, forward strand.
CTTTCAAGGTTTCATAACGACGCTATTGCTTTTTTAGACAAGTTAGATTGGTACTTTAATAAATGCCTCATCCCTATAATACGGGGTTTGTATAATCTGGAGCGGGAAACGAGATTCGAACTCGCGACCCCAACCTTGGCAAGGTTGTGCTCTACCAGCTGAGCTATTCCCGCTGAAGGGTGCAGATTTTACGTTTTCAGGCGTTATTGTCAAGCATGTTTTTTCACATCAGCGGATATTCCGGAAAATAAACCGCATTTGTTCGAGTCTGCGCAGAGCTTTTGAGAAGTTACAAAAAATCAGGTGATAACCATTGACAATAAATGCCTGTTGAACTATCGTGATAATAACCAAGCATTTTACTTGGTTATTAATAATAATCACTATAATAACTTACCACCACTGGAGAAACCCATGATTTACGATAATCCACAAAATCAGACAGGTCTTACCCTGGAACCCAGAGACGAGCCACGCTCTGTCACACACGACCACATCAGCCAGAAAGCGCTACAGGCCGGCATGGAACTCTCATCTGAGCACTGGAGTGTCATCGACTTCGTACTGGACGTCTATGACAATTGCGAGGAGTGTCACAGCGCCCGCAAAATGATGGCGCTGATGGACACAGAGTTTGGAGATGAAGGCGGCAAGAGGTACCTCTACGGCCTCTTTCCCAACGGCCCTGTCACCCAGATTCATGACCTGACCGGCATGAAAGCCATGCGCAGCCAGCAGGATTATGGATTTGGCACGAGTTTTTAAACGATATCCAATTTAAAGGACAAGTGAACCACAGATGCACACAGATAGGCATCTTGAAACTATTCAGCATTATGTCGCACCTGCAGGGGCCCCTGAAACTCCGCAGATACTGAATAGTCAAACCATCTTTGAATCTGTGTTTATCTGTGTGCATCTGTGGTTAAAAAACAGGGCGTAATGAGCCTGGCGCGTTGCACTGGAACCATCAGCTTTGCAAAAAGCGGATAATACGTGGTTCAAGCCAGCGCCGCGGCAACCACATTCCACAGATAAAACCAACATGCCCACCATGTGTTGAGAGTTCCAGCGTCACCTGCGGCGACAACTCCGCATTACGGGGAATGCTCTCTTCATACATAAATGGATCGTCCTGCGCATGCAGGATCAGTGTCTCGCATCGAATATTTTTCAAATATTGGCGTGAACTCGACTGCCTGTAGTAGTCATCTGCGCTGTCAAATCCATGCAGTGGCGCTGTAACTTTGTCATCAAAACTGTAAAAATCCCGCAACCTGTCGACATCAACCTGCACCGGCGAGGTGCGCTGTCTGAACTTGCGGCTAAAATTCCTGCGTAGCCTCTCCAGCAGATGGCTCTGGTAGAGCCGCGAAAAACCAGTCGATAATTTTCGCGCCGCATCACCAAGTCGAAATGGCACGGAGACCGCCACAGCACGCTGCAGAGGCGCCTGCCCATCCACTTCGCCCAGCCATTTCAACAGCGCATTTGCTCCCAGCGAATAGCCGATCATGGCAAAAACAGGTTTGCCTGTGACTCTCGCAGCATGTTGCACAACAGCCGCAAGATCACCTGTCTCACCGGAGTGATAAGAGCGATCGAGACGATTGGGTTCGCCGCTGCAGCCGCGCAGATGCATAAACAGGCCGTGAAAACCATGCTCCTGCAGCGCCAGCATCATTGCGCCTGCGTAGTGAGAGTCGATCGAACCCTCCAGGCCATGAACGACCACCACCAGCGGTCCATCATTAGCAAACCATCGCAGGTCCAGAAAGTCTCCGTCATCCAGTTCCAGCCTCTCGTTATCGCCTTGTGGCTTGTTTGCGCCAAACATCACCGGCCAAAGGGTTTGCAGATGCGGGTTTGACAGCCACCAGAGAGGTTTGAATGCAGAGGGAGTAATCAATGAAATCCCGATTTCCATGTATCATCAATCGCGGCCAGAGGGCCGCTCCCACAGGTTGGGAGTCGAGACTCATTGTGGGAGCGGTCTTCTGGCCGCGATCTGTTATTGCAGCTTGTCAAGATATCTGATGCCACCGAGCTGCTGCATCTGTTTCAAGATCCAGCGCTGCTGCCTGCGCACCTTTTTACTCGGCTTTGATACCTTGTAGATGACCGGGTTTGGCAGTACGGCAGCCAGCAATGCACATTGATTGCGGGTCATTTTGCGCGGATCTTTGTGGAAATATTTTCTGCTCGCCGCGTTGAGTCCGTAGATGCCATCACCAAATTGCGCAATATTGAGATAAACCTCCAGGATGCGCTGCTTGGGCCACATCCCTTCAATTATCAGGGTGATTCCCGCTTCCAGAGCCTTGCGCACATAGCTCCTGCCGCCCCACAGAAAAAGATTCTTCGCCACTTGCTGAGTGATGGTGCTGGCGCCTCTTGCGCCATTCTGCTCGATAGCCCGCTGCAGCTCCTTCAGGTCCAGCCCCCAGTGATCCGGGAAACGCTGATCCTCTGCTGCAATCACCGCAAGGGCAGCATTTTTCGGCATATCCTCCCAATCCAGCCACCAGTAGCGCACCTCCCTGTTATGCTGCGGATCCTGCCAGGCGGCATAGCTCTGCTGCAGCATGAATGATGATGTCGGAATAGGAATCCAGCGAAACACCAGGATCAGCAGTAGCAGCAATGCAACCAGCAGCAGAAGCGCCTTTGCGAACCAGCCAAGGATTGCTTTTATGGGGCCTTTACGGCGTGATCTGCGTCGTCGTTTTGCCATTCTAGAGTTTCATCGCGGCCAGCCGGTAAATGCTCCTGCGTAACCGGCACTTCCGCCTTCCATGGCGGTCGGAAGCTGCTCCTACGCCATGGTGCCGAAGCTGAATGTGGGAGCGGTCATCTGACCGCGATATCCTCAAGATGCAGGTTACTATTCAGCGCGCATATGCGGAAACAGCAGCACATCCCTGATAGACGGTGCATCCGCCAGCAGCATCACCAGACGGTCGATGCCGATGCCCTCGCCGGCCGTCGGCGGCATGCCGTACTCCAGTGCACGAATGTAATCCGCATCGTAGTGCATCGCCTCGTCATCGCCCGCATCCTTCTCCTCGACCTGCTTGCGGAACCTTTCCGCCTGATCCTCGGCATCATTGAGCTCGGAGAAGCCGTTGGCAATTTCGCGGCCGCCGACAAAAAACTCAAAACGATCGGTGACGAAGGGATCCGCATCGCTGCGGCGCGCCAGCGGCGAGACTTCGGTCGGATAGGCCGTGATAAAGGTCGGATTCATGAGGCGATGCTCGACCGTCTTCTCGAAGATCTCGATCTGCACCTTGCCGAGGCCGTAGCTCTGTTTGAGCGGAATGCCGAGCCCCTCGGCAACGGCTCGCGCCTTGTCGATATCATCCAGCTGCTCTGCATTGACATCCGCATTGAAGTGCAGGATCGACTCCCTGATGGTCATGCGCGCAAACGGGGAGCCGAAATCATACTCCTCCCCCTGATAAGCAACCGTAGAGCTACCCAGCACCTCCTCGGTCAGATGCCGCAGCATATCCTCGGTAAGATCCATTAAATCATTGTAATCCGCATAGGCCTGGTAGAACTCCAGCATGGTGAACTCGGGATTATGGCGCGTGGAGAGGCCTTCGTTGCGGAAATTGCGGTTGATCTCATAGACGCGCTCGAAGCCGCCAACAACCAGGCGTTTCAGATAGAGCTCCGGCGCGATACGCAGAAACAACTCCATATCCAACGCATTATGAAAGGTCGAAAACGGACGCGCCGCGGCACCACCGGGAACGGCCTGCATCATCGGCGTCTCCACTTCCATGTAGCCGTGGCCATCGAGGTAGTTGCGTAAAAACTGCACCACCCGCGTGCGCAGTCGGAAGGTATCACGCGAGGCTTCATTCATGATCAGGTCGATATAGCGCATGCGGTAGCGCTGCTCCTGATCTGTCAGGCCATGAAATTTTTCAGGCAGCGGACGCAGTGATTTTGTCAGCAGACTGACCGTGTCGCAGCGCACAGAGAGTTCGCCCTTGTTGGTTTTTGTCAGCACCCCCTCGGCGCCGATAATATCCCCGATATCCCACTCCTTCTTGAATGTCAGGTAGTTCTCTTCACCAATGTTGTCACGCGCGATGTAGAGCTGCATACGGCCGCTCATATCCTGCAGATTGGCAAAGCTCGCCTTGCCCATGATGCGGCGGCTCATGATACGGCCGGCGATTTTTACGCGCATTCCCAGCGTCTCGAGCTCCTCCTTGCTCTTCTCACCATGCTCGATACGCAGTTCTCCATTGACGACATTGCGGCGAAAATCGTTGGGAAAGGGATTCCCTGCCTGCCGCAGTGCAGTCAGGGTTTCACGTCGCTGGGCAATCAGCTTGTTGTCGTCTTGAGGGTGTTCGGTCAAGTCGGTCATGAGGGTTGTGACTATCTGGTAGTAGAATCAAGAATCGGAGGATTATAACAGTTTAGGTTTTAGGTTTTAGGTTTTAGGTGGGTAAGTTTTAAGTTGTTAAGCTTTAGGTTTTAGGTATCCGGCTATGGTGCTATTCCCAAGCTTCATTCGCAACGACAGGGTGCAATGAATAATCCGAGCTTCCTTAAAACGTAACAACCTAAAACTTAAAACTTTCCCTGCAACCTCTTGATCTGATCACGGATATCGGCGGCCTCTTCAAACTCCAGGTCCCGGGCATGTCGATACATCTGCTTTTCCAGATCCTTCACCTTTTTCATCATCTGCTTTGGTGTCAGCGAGGCGTACTCCGCGATCTCCTGTGCGACCTTTGCATAGCGCTTCGCATTGATGGGCGCGCCGGGAGTCGCCCCTTCGAGAATATCGGCAACACTCTTTTCGATCGATTTCGGCGTAATACCGTTCTCCATATTGAAATCAATCTGTTTTTGGCGGCGGCGTTCGGTCTCATTGATGGCGCGCTCCATCGAACCCGTTATCTTGTCCGCATAGAGAATCGCCCTGCCCTCGACATTCCGCGCCGCACGCCCGATGGTCTGGATCAGTGATGTCTCGGAACGCAAAAACCCCTCCTTGTCAGCGTCCAGAATGGCGACCAGCGCCACTTCAGGCATATCCAGGCCTTCACGCAGCAGGTTGATACCAACCAGCACATCGAAAGCCCCCAGGCGCAGATCACGGATGATCTCGACCCGCTCGACAGTATCGATATCCGAGTGCAGGTAGCGAACCCGCACATCATGCTCCATGAGGTATTCGGTCAGATCTTCGGCCATACGCTTGGTAAGCGTGGTCACCAGCACACGCAGCTGCCTGGCGGCATATCGATTGATCTCGGAGAGCAGATCGTCGACCTGGGTTGTTGCCGGGCGCACCTCAACTTCAGGATCGATCAAACCGGTGGGGCGGACCAGCAGTTCGATCACCGCGCCGGAGTGTTCGATCTCGTAATCCCGCGGCGTCGCAGTCATGTAGATCGCCTGTGGCGAGCGCGCTTCGAACTCCTCGAAACGCATGGGTCGATTGTCCAATGCAGACGGCAGGCGAAATCCATACTCCACCAGGTTCTCCTTGCGCGACCTGTCGCCGCGATACATGCCGCCAATCTGCGGAATGGTGACGTGCGCCTCATCGATGACCAGCAGCGCGTCATCCGGCAGATAATCAAACAGGGTCGGTGGCGGCTCTCCAGGCGCACGTCCTGAGAGGTAGCGGGAGTAGTTTTCTATGCCGGAGCAGTAGCCCAGTTCGACCATCATCTCGATATCAAACAGGGTGCGCTGCTCCAGACGCTGCGCCTCGACCAGTTTGTTGAGCTGGCGCAGCACCTCGAGACGCTGCTTGAGTTCCTGCTTGATTTCATCGATGGCGCCAAGAACGGTTTCACGCGGCGTCGCATAGTGGGTTTTCGGATAGACAGAGTATCTCGGCACAGAGCGCAATATTTCACCCGTGAGCGGATCGAACAGGCTGAGCTTCTCGATCTCCTCATCAAACATCTCGATACGCACTGCCTCTTCATCCGATTCGGCGGGATAGATATCGATGACTTCGCCGCGCACGCGAAACGTACCCCGCTCCAGCGCTACCTCGTTGCGTGTGTATTGCAGTTCAGCCAGACGATGCAATATGGCGCGCTGATCCATCAACTCGCCGCGCGACAGGTGCAGCATCATCCCCAGGTAGGCAACCGGGTCTCCCAGTCCGTAGATGGCCGAAACTGTGGCGACGATAACCACGTCATGACGCTCCAGCAGCGCCTTGGTCGCGGACAGACGCATGCGCTCGATGTGTTCATTCACCGACGCATCCTTTTCGATGAAGGTATCAGATGCCGGAACATAGGCTTCCGGCTGATAGTAGTCATAGTAGGAGACGAAATACTCCACCGCATTGTGTGGAAAAAACTCCTTCATCTCACCGTAGAGCTGTGCGGCAAGGGTCTTGTTATGCGCCAGGATCAGTGTCGGCCGCTGCATCTGCTGAATCACGTTGGCGATGGTGAATGTTTTTCCCGAACCCGTGACTCCCAGCAGCGTCATGCCTGCCTCGCCGTCATTGAGACCCTCAACAAGACGCGCAATTGCCTGAGGCTGATCACCTGCAGGCGAATATTTTGACTCAAGTTGGAATTCCTTTGACATAAGGCTTCGCCCGCGGGTGATAATTAGCTATTATTACAAAAAATAGTGTAACTATTCAGCATCCCGTTAAATAGAAAAACTCAGTCACTGTTTCCGAGCGTATCTGTAGGAAACGTAGGAGGCATGGATGCCGACTCGAGCCTACAGGGAAGTATTTACGGCGTTTTCCGGAAGATATGCTCGGTAACAGTGACGATCTTGCTGATACTGAAATAGTTTACAGTTTGCAATCATCAGTTTGCAGTAAAAAGAAAAAACCGACAATGGCTCGTCAGTCTGGGACATACTCTCAACCAGCACAAGAGTGTATAAGTATCTATAAACAGAACAAAAACACGTCATCCCAGCGAAGGTCGGGGCCCATGAAATCAATAATTTACAGCTGAATACAGTAACATCTCAATAACCCCGTGCAGGAAGCAGGGTTGGGAGTCTGCTTTTCAGGGCTGTATAAAACAGGGATGTTTTATCAGAGCATACAGGGACGTATTCACGCGTCCCTGAAAGGCTGATCCCGACCCTGCGCGGTCTCGAACAATGCACGGACTTTTTGAGATGTTACTGAATACACATGGATTCCGGCTAAAAGACTACCGCAATGACGAGGTTTTTGAGGCTCGTCTGATGATAGTTGTTTGTGCATTTATTATTAGTCACTACAAATTTCATTGTTTTGCTGACAACTGCATACTGACGACTGCAAACTTTTTCGACTGCAAACTTTCACAGGATCATTGTAAATGAGCATCAATCTGTCACAACGCGTTCAGGCTGTTAAACCTTCACCAACACTCGCCATCTCCGCCCGCGCCTCGGAGATGCGCGCCGCCGGCAAGGATATCATCGGTCTCGGTGTTGGAGAGCCGGATTTCAATACCCCGGATCACATCAGTGAAGCCGCCATCCAGGCAATTCATGATGGCAAGACCAGGTACACGGCAGTTGATGGAACTCCCGAACTAAAGCAGGCTGTTATCGACAAATTCAAGCGTGACAACGGACTGGATTATGCGGCCGATCAAATCCTGGTCTCTTCCGGCGGTAAGCAGAGTTTTTACAACATGGCCCAGGCAACGCTGGACCCCGGTGACGAGGTCATCATCCCCGCCCCCTACTGGGTCTCCTATCCGGATATGGCCATTCTCGCCGGCGGTATCCCCGTCTATATACGAGCGGGCGCAGATCAGCAGTTCAAGATGAATGCCGATCAACTCAGAGGCGCAATCACTGACAAGACACGCATTGTTGTCATCAACAGCCCCTCGAATCCGACCGGCATGTGCTACAGCCAGGGTGAACTGGCAGCACTTGGCGAGGTGCTGGAGCAGCACCCGAACATCATCGTCGCCACGGATGACATGTATGAACATATCCTGTGGGAGGGAAACAAGTTTTCAAACATCGTCATGGCCTGCCCGCAGTTGATGGATCAGACCCTGGTTCTCAACGGCGTCTCCAAGGCGTATGCCATGACAGGCTGGCGCATCGGCTATGCCGGCGGCCCGGCGCACATCATCAAGGCGATGAAAAAAGTGCAGTCGCAAAGCACCTCCAACCCCTGCTCGGTCTCGCAGGCGGCGGCTGTTGCGGCGCTGAACGGCCCCCAGGAGTGCATCAGCGATATGGTGGTGCATTTCAAACAGCGTCATGATTATGTCGTTGAACGCCTGAACCGCATGGATGGCATCGAATGCCTCGAAAGTGACGGCACCTTCTATCTTTTCCCCAATGTGCAGCAGCTGATCGAACGGCTCGATGGCATCGCAGACGACATGGATCTGGGCGAATACCTGATCGAAAAAGCCGGTGTGGCACTCGTTCCCGGCGGCGCTTTCGGACTCAGCGGGCATATACGCATCTCCATCGCCACCAGCATGGAGATTCTCGAGAGCGCGATGGATCGGATAGAAAAAATTACACGCTGATCCAGTGCAAACAGCATGTGCTATGCTTAAAGTTGAACATAACTTCTCAATAAATCCATGCATTGCTTGAGTCCGTAGGGTGCAATAAGCGGAGCGCATTGCACCTTCCAATGCGGCGCAATGCGCTCCGCTTATTGCGCCCTACACGCTGAATCAGGAAAAACACGGGAAATACTCCCGTTTGGTTCGATTGTTCCGTGATTAAAAACAATAACTATCCAACAGAGGAGAAAGCAGAGATGAGATCGATTCTGCATTACCTGGTACTAACTGCCGCACTGCTGTGCATGCCGCTCATCGCCGCCGCCATCGAAGATGATGATCTTGATGCTGCTTTTGATTTTGAGGACAGCATGCTCGAGGAGGAGTTGATCTACCCTGACTGGTTCAAGCTCTCCTCAGGCGATTTGCGAGACGATCTGAAAGATGCCGTGGCGAACGGCAAGCAGGGAATATTTATCTATTTTGGTCAAAAACGCTGCAGCTACTGTGAACAATTCATCAAGACCAGCCTTGCTATACCTGAAATCGAAAAATACATCCTCGAGAATTTTGACGTCATCGCCATCGATATCTGGAGCATCGACGAGATTACGGACACTGATGGAAAAACCTATACGGAGCGCGAACTCTCGGTTAAATACGGCACCAACTTTACGCCATCACTGATTTTTTACGATGCAAATGGCAAAAAGGTCTATCGCCTGCGCGGCTACCACCCGCCCTATAAATTCGGAGCGGCTCTGAAATATGTGGTGGAGAAATTCTATGAAAAAGAGAAATTTCGTGACTACCTGGCGCGTGCCGAACCCGGTCTCTTTTTCCAGGAAGGGGGGCTGAACGAGAGGGATTTTTTTGCTTCCCCACCCTACAATCTGGATCGATCCTCGAAAAAGGGTGACAAACCACTGGTGGTCTTTTTTGAAAGCGGAAATTGCCACGCCTGCGACCTGCTGCACACAGGGCCTTTTAACGATGCGCGCATCACCGATGAGCTCGAGAAGATGGAGGCAGTTCAGCTCAATATCGCCTCAGACACCGAAGTCATCACGCCTGATGGTGAAAAAATGACAGCGCTCACCTGGGCGGACAAATTGGGAATATTTCACACGCCGACACTGATCTTTTTTGATGACGCTGGTAAAGAGGTCATGCGCATCGACTCGATCGTGAAATTTTACCGCGCCTGGGGAGTGCTGGACTACATCAATAAACGCGCCTATCTGACGCAACCGGACTACCAGCAGTGGCGTCTCTCCCAGCGCAAGGTCAGCCCCGAATAAAACCCTGCCTGAAAACTGGCAATTCTCAATACTCCAAGAGAGTGTCGATATTTAAAATACTTTTACCACGAAGGGCACGAAGACATTTTTGTACCCAGTTTATTCTTCGTGATCTTCGTGTCCTTCGTGGTGAGCAACTCTGTGTATTTAGAATTGCTGCCTGAAACCCATTTCGATTGCCCGGCAAGCGGGGCTTTAGTAAAATGGTCGCATACTTCTCTATGGTCTAATTCGCATGGCAATAAAATCCTTTAACGCCGGAAACTTTCTGGTTCGCCTGATCATCGCCATTGCGCTGGTATTTGCAACCTACAATCCCAGCGGATACTCCTGGTATCACTGGCTCGTCAAATCCAATTTTGCAGTTGATCCCATCATCATACTGGCCGGAATTTTGCTATTAATCGGCTGGATCATTTTTCTGCGCGCAACCTTTCGTTCGCTCGGAGTCGCCGGAACGATACTTGCAACGGCTTTCTTCGGCGTCATCGTGTGGGCGCTGATCTATTACAAGTGGCTGTCACTGGACAACGTTACGTCCATGCAGTACGTTATCCTGCTGGTGCTCTCCGCCATCCTCGCAACCGGTATGTCGTGGTCACACATTCGCCGCCGCATGACAGGGCAGTTGGATGTCGATGACATCGAGGATTCTGCCTGAACGGATCCATAACCATGAAAGCCGAATCAGAAACGTAGGCCGAATAGGGATTAACTTCTCAATAACTCCGTGCATGCGGGCAAAATGCTATCGCATTCTGATCGTGGTCAGAAGACCACTCCCACATTTGATGCCACAATGAACTGTGGGAGCGGTCCTCTGACCGCGATGACGTCTTCCAGCGCCATCATCCGGCTTTGTATTGCCGGATTTCGCTTCCGCTCATCCGGCCTACGGTTTTTTCCTGCACGGAATTACTGAGAAGCTACGGTTTTTTGCCGTAACCTTCATGTTGTTTCAACTGCAAACTGATAACTGCCTACTTTCTGTTAACTGAAAACTTCATTTTTCGGGGATTGCCAGCGTCAGCCAACGCGAACCACCCTTCTCCTGCACCAGCAACGCAGCCGGCTTTCCACGCTGCAGCTTTTTCACCTGCTCTCTGAAATCTGCAACATTTTCAATTTTATGATTTTGCAGCATCACGATGACCTGGCCTACCTGGATGCCGGCTTCACGCGCTGCATCTCCAGTGACCTTGCTGACAATGACACCACCATCAGCAACATCCAGTGTCTTGCGCTCCTCAGCATTGAGATCCTTGACTGCAAGACCCAGCAATTCACCTTCGGCGCCATCCTTTGCGCTGCCCGATGCAGCAGCAGATGCCAGCTGGTCATCCTGCAGCTCACCGATATTGACGGAGAGAGTCATCTTCTCGCCATGACGCAGCACCACAACCCGGGCGGGCTGATCGACAGAGCTTGAACCCACCATCGGCGGCAGACTGGATGAACGCTTTACCGTCTGATCGTTAAAGCTGACGATGATATCCCCGACCTGGACACCCGCTTTTTGCGCCGGGCTACCCTCGATGACCTGTGCGACCAGGGCGCCATGCGGCTGTTGCATACCAAAGGACTCCGCCAGAGAACGGGTCACATCCTGGATCAGTACGCCCAGCCAGCCCCGTGTCACCTTGCCCTTGGTGCGCAGTTGGTCGGCAACATTCATCGCCACTTCGATCGGAATCGAGAACGAGAGACCCATAAAACCGCCGGTGCGGCTGTATATCTGGGAATTTATACCTACCACCTCGCCTTCCAGGTTGAACAGCGGCCCGCCCGAATTTCCGGGGTTGATGGCAACATCCGTCTGAATATAGGGGACGTAGTTTTCTGTTGGCAGGCTGCGCCCTTTGGCGCTGACGATTCCAGCGGTAACGGAGTGATCGAAACCAAACGGGGAGCCAATCGCCAGCACCCACTCGCCGACTTTCAGATCCTTGCCTTTTCCAATGGTGACCACCGGCAGATTGTCTGCATCGATCTTCACCAGCGCCATATCGGACGCTTTGTCCGAACCAATCAGCTTTGCGGTGAACTCCCGGCGGTCGCTGAGGCGAACGATAATTTCATCCGAGCCGCTCACCACATGGTAATTTGTCAGCACATATCCATCGGTGGAGATAATAAAACCGGAGCCCATCGCCTCGTTATTAAAGAATCTGTCCGGCATACCCTCAGGATTCGGGATACCAAAAAAATGTTCGAAGAGCTCGTTTAGCGGGCTATCTTCAGGGATTTCAGGTTTATTATCTCGAGGAGTGTGGAATTTCTTAACAGGCTTGCTGCTTTTCTTGGTGCTGATATTGACCACCGCAGGGGCATTTTTTTCAGCCAGCTCGGTGAAGTCAGGCAACTGCGCGCTGGCTGTCAGAGGCATCTGAGCCATGAGTAAAAAGAGCAAAGAAGCAAATGCTGTCAGTGAGTGTTTCATCTTCATGGGTTTACCCTGTATGAATTTATGCGTTTACCCTGTTTAAGTTGGTAGCGATCCGGATTATTTCAAGGGGATTCGAATCTTACGTTTTATTCCCGTGATTTCACAAGAATTCCGTGCATTGAATACATTGTGATATCAGATGTACGGTATTCACACGGACTTATTGAGAAGTCACTTTTTCCCGGTTTGCAGAGTCACCGGGATCCCCGTTTCACGCCGCAGAACCCTGATGTTCGGAGCATCCCTGCGCTGGTGAACCAGCCACAGCGCCAGCGCCATTCCTGACAAACCGCCAATAATCGCACTGGGTTCGGACGGGTTGATGAGTGATTGCGCGGCAATCGCTCCGCCGATCAGGCCAAGCAGCGGCCACAGATAGAGGCGCACACTTCCAGATACCATTTCTGATTCATCGATGCCGACAACGACATGATCTCCGGCACGGGCATTGACACTGTTATCAACACGCATTCGAGTCGCCCGGTGCTTGAACAGCGATGACAACAGGCTTGTGCCGCAGGCCGATTTTGCATCGCAGCTCCCACAGGCGGATTGTGGCTGTACTTCGATGAGCATTGCGCCATTGTCCGTCTCAATGACAATCGCGCGCTCCTCAATCATCACTCAGCCTCTTGCTGCAGATGCGCGCTCTTGAGGAAGTGTTTCAACGTATCGACAGGCGCCTCACCAACAATGGTGATGCGGTGGCCATCCACTTCAGATCCCAAAATTGCGACCGGACCCGCAGATGAACGACGCCCGAGTTTTGCCGTCGTTTTATCCTCGATAAAGAGAGAAATGCGCACGATACCATCGGAAAAGACGAAATGATCCGATGCATGGCCATTATTGGTCCGCCCCCGGGCGTAGACCTTCATGACAAAACCTTTCGGCAGGTCGGTAAAACGCCATGACCCCTGGTAATCTGCCTCGCTGCCGGCATCATCAACTGCAGGCACATCAGTTGCAGCATCTGCAGAGATGCGTATCGCCGTAAACATCTGCTGAGAGACAGGTTTGCCGTTTTTATTGAGCACCTCGCGCCGCAGCGGCAATGCCGTCTCTTTATCGAGATAGATGCGATGGCCGTAGCGGTAATCATCGACAGGCAGCACCGCAATCACCGTGGTCTCGCGTGCTGCAACACGGTCGTCCCCCAACACCTTGAAATTGTAGACTCCATCAAGATTCTGTGGTGAAAAAGTCATCAGGGTCGGCGCTTTCAGAAGGCGATTAGATACAGGCGCGTCATCAGAATCGCTCTGGCCGGGATTCTGACGCACGATTTCACGTTCAACCCCGGTCAGGGTGGTCAACTCTTCACGCTCAAATCCATTCTGCCAGCTATGTGCAATATGCATCGCATTCAGGACATCACCGAATTGATAGACGAAATCGCCCTCATAAGTGAGTGCGCGCACGTTTTTCTGCATACGTTCCAGCAGAGACTGCGGATCAGGAGATTGGGCAAACGCGGAGAGTGAAGACAGCAGCAGAGCAGTAGTTAACAGCAGGCTCTGGAACAGACGCATCATTGGCATATGAGGGAAATCAAGGAGCTTTTGATAAAGTCCATGGAGTGACGGTTCGGAAAAATAGGAATAAGGCGGTATTTAATAGCTGACCATGGTAGCAGCAAAACCGGGGTTGATGGTGCCGCTGCTATAATTCTGATGTCCCGCCAGATAGCGATCGATCTCCGCTTCAGCCGAGGCCTGGTCTGCAACCATCTGCTGATGGATTGTCATGCGGGAGTTATCAAGCGGCTGACTTGCAAGCTGTACGCCTTGCTGCTGAGGAGCCTGAAGACGAACAACAGCCAACACCATGAGAACAGCAACACTGGCTGCCATTGCGTAACGGACAACCTGAGATTTCTTGCGGGATGTCTTTGGAGCAAGCGCAGCTGCTGCTGCCGGAGCAAATATTGTCGTCTCCTGTTCCAGCTGCTGATGAATTTGATCAAATAACGAGGCGGAATTGATCTGCATCGCCTCACCACGCATAGCGGCGCCAATCAGCTGGTATCGCTGCAGGCTGCCGTGATCATCCTGAAGCAGTTGTTCAACCGCCCGGGAACCTTCAGCATAGTCAAGCTCACCATCTACAAGTGCGGAAATTGAATTGTTAAGCATTGCGTCCATCGTCATGATATTTTTAGGCATCTTGAGTCTATTGACCAGCAAATCTAAAAAAAGTTTCATAAATCACAAAAAAACTTTAACTGTCGCAAATTTACAACATTTTCAGGCGTCTTTCATCATACCTTGAAAGTAGTTTACACTTTTCCTTGTCATCCCGAGGGAAGAGATGACAGACTGTAAACTGGTCATGAAGGATGACAATTTTCACTACACT
>JAYELV010000189.1:33762-38307 GCA_034717755.1 Pseudomonadota bacterium
AAATTTACAACATTTTCAGGCGTCTTTCATCATACCTTGAAAGTAGTTTACACTTTTCCTTGTCATCCCGAGGGAAGAGATGACAGACTGTAAACTGGTCATGAAGGATGACAATTTTCACTACACTCATACATCTTGTTTTTGTTCCAACATTCAATTCACCAGTGGCTGTATGACACCATCAATCGTCTCGCGGGCGCGAAAAATTCGTGATCTCACGGTGCCTACAGGGCAATCCATCGCCTGGGCAATCTCCTCGTAAGACATACCGTCGATCTCTCGCAGGGTAATCGCCGTGCGTAACTCATCCGGCAGAGCATTGATCGCATCCCAAATCGCAGACTCAACCTCCTTCATCATTAACAGATCTTCGGGGGTTGCACGACTCTGCAGACGCCCGCCAACATCCAGTTGCTCGGCAACCTCTGCATCGACATCACTCCCCGGAGGACGGCGCGACCTTGAGACCAGGTGATTTTTCGCCGTATTGATCGCGATGCGATACAGCCAGGTATAGAAAGCACTGTCGCCACGAAATTTCGGCAATGCCCGATACGCCTTGATAAAGGCCTCCTGCACCACATCCTGGATATCGGCCTGGTTATGCAGATAGCGGGAGACCACACCCGCAACTTTCTGCTGATACTTCAGCACCAGCAGATCAAATGCACGCTTGTCGCCACGCTGGACGCGACGCACCAGATCGATGTCGCTCTCATCTGGCTGGCTGGATTGGCCGGTTTTTGTCATGATGCTCCATAGTTGCTTGACTATTATAAGTATAGATGAAGCATTTAACAGCTTCCTGCAGCCGGATCTTCGCTACAGGATACCCTGAAACAGTGACTTTGCAAGGAGCGCCCTGCTCCGCTATGATGCGCTCAATGGCGGCAGGCGGAGACCATCCATGAGCAACGGCGAATTTTCAGAAAACTACAGTATTGGCGAGGAGATAGCGCATGCCGTCACCCACGGCATCGGCATCCCCCTGAGCATCGCCGCGCTGGCAATACTGGTCGCTTTTTCCGCCCTCTACGGCGATGCCTGGCATGTCACCAGCACAGCCATCTATGGCGCCACCCTGATTTTGCTGTACACGGCATCGACCCTCTATCACGGCATCCCCCACCTTGGCGCCAAGAGAGTATTGCAGCAGCTTGATCACGCCGCCATATTCCTGCTTATCGCAGGCACATACACCCCCTTCACGCTGGTCTCGCTGCGCGGAACCTGGGGCTGGACACTGTTCGGACTGGTGTGGGGCATCGCCGTGCTGGGCCTGTACATCGAGTTATGGGGAAGCAGCAAGCTGCGCCGCTGGTCGCTGCTGCTCTACCTGGGGATGGGCTGGTTGATCATCATCGCCATCAAACCAATGCTGGCCAGTGTTGAAACAGGCGGCCTGCTGCTGCTGTTGGCCGGAGGATTGAGCTACACCCTCGGCGCAGTTTTTTATGCCTGGGAGCGTCTCTCCTACAACCACGCCATCTGGCACCTGTTCGTGCTCGCCGGCAGCATCCTGCACTTCTTCTCGATACTCTTCTACGTCGTCCCGGACGCGCCGCTGGCATAATTGATATTGTTGTCCGGATTCAATTCGCTCACCTGCATGGTGCGCGCAAAACCCTTGAACTCTTCCTGCTGAAGCGCTTCATAGCCGAAATGACCCCGGGTTAACAGATAGACGGGGTAACTCACCTTGATCCATCCCGGCGTGCAGGAGGCCTCGAGGCGCATTTCACCCGATTCGATCTTGCTGATATCGAGCAGAGCGCAATAAGCTCCGCGCATTGCGCCGCACGTCAAGGCTCATCACCAGGGCGCGGCGCTTCTCCTCCAGGGCGAAACAGAATGCCCTTGAAAGTATCCAGGTCAGCCTGTTTTGCCCGTTCAATAAAGAACTCTTCGGTCTCCAGGGCGGAAACTTTCTCGGCAACTGCAATGGCTATAAACTGATTCATACTGGTGTGGTCACGCTCGGCGACCCTGGCCACCTCATCTTTCAATGATTTTGGCAGGCGCAATGGATAGGTTGATATTTTACTCATCTCTCACTCTCCTGATTGCTGTTGATGGTGTCATTATCCCAATGTTGAATCTGCTTGGAGCACTGCCGAAATCACGTAAGTTGAATGTCACTATAGCTTCCGCCCCTCCATTGACCGCCGCTTCAAGAACCATCTCATCATTCGGATCCCGCAGCATTGGCCGCCACAGGAAATGTGTTTTTACAGGTTCAACCAAAGCGGCAAGCGCATTCACAAAAATGTTTGCCTGAGCAAGAGTCAAACCTGCAGCAGTCCAATGCTCCGGATCAGTACACTTGGCCTCATATTCAAAAAAAAGCGGCACGCTGGCTAACATCGTTAATCGATTTTCCAACACTGCACCCAGCAACGCTGCAGATGCTCCACCGGGGCTGCGCATGGCTGCGATAACGACATCAGTATCAATGACGAACCTTTTCATAACATCATATACTATGTCACATCATATATAATATCAATTTATTTGATCGTAGGGCGCAATAAGTGGAACGCATTGCGCCGCATCTTCATCCTCCGCATCAAGTACAATCACATCATCAGCCTGCAGAAAGAGTCTTTCGGCCACAATAGCCATGCCCTTGTTCCAACCCAAAATCATCGAAAAAGCGCTTGCCAGGCAAAAGATAGAGGTCATCCCGGCCGGGCATCTGCAAATTCTCGAGGAGTGGAAGAGCAGCATCGACAGCGGCAGCCTCGCCAAACAGACCGAAGTCGCCATCCACGCCCCCTTCACCCACAAGATCATGGTGGATGTGCTCGGCTACAAACCCTTCGATGGCGATGCATGGACCATCTCGCGTGAATACGGCGTTGCAAGCGGCGCTGTCGACCTGGCGCTGGGACATTTTTCCGACGACAAGTCCAGAGACACAGTGCTGGCTCCATTCGAACTCAAAGGCGCGAAAACCACCAACCTCGACGCCATCATGGCCGGCCGCCACAAGACCCCTGTGCAGCAGGCGTGGGACTATGCGCGCGATATCAAGGGCGCGCAGTGGGTGCTGCTCTGCAACTATGTCGAGATGCGCCTCTATGCGGTCAGCGAAACCTCGCTGGTCTACGAGCAGTTCAACCTGGCGGAGCTGACCGAGCCGACAGCCTATGCGCGATTCATCCTGCTGCTGCACTCAGACAATTTCCTGACTGGAAAGACTGCGCAACTGCTGAATCAGAGCCAGCAGGCGGACAAGGAGATCACCGCGCATCTCTACCGGGACTACAAATCCCTGCGCGAAACCCTCATCAGCCGCCTGATTGCAGACAACCCTGCGCATGCGCCCCGCAGCCTCATCGCCCCGGCGCAAAAGCTGCTGGATCGCCTGCTGTTCGCCGCCTTTGCCGAGGACAAGGGGCTGATCCCGGAAAACAGCATCAGGCAGGCCTTCGAACATGCCGATCCCTACAACCCCCGCCCCGTCTATGAAAACTTCAAGGGTCTGTTTCGCGCCATCGACCGGGGCAACGAACGGCTCAACATCCCCGCCTACAACGGCGGCCTGTTTACAGTTGATGAACTGCTGGACCAACTTGTCGTCGCCGACAGCCTGTGCCACGCGATCAATGCGCTCGCCGACTATGATTTTGATTCGGAGGTCTCGGTCACCGTGCTGGGACATATCTTCGAGCAGTCCATCGCCGACCTCGAGGAGCTAAGCCAAAGCATCGGCGAAGGCGTGTTGCCAGGGGGGATAAGCGCCAGCGCATCCACCAAAAAAGCAGTCTCCGGAAAACGCAAACGCCAGGGCGTGGTCTATACGCCGGATCACATCACCGCATTCATCGTCGAGCACACCCTCGGCCGTCACATCGAGGAGCGCTTTGAGCTGCTGCTGGAGGATTACGGCAAGTTCAAACAAGATGACAGCATCCAGTGGAAAAGAGGCAAACAGACCGAACTGAAGTTCTGGTACGCCTGGCAGCAGGATTTGCAAGTCATCAAGGTGGTCGATCCCGCCTGCGGTTCCGGCGCATTTCTGGTGGCGGCGTTCGATTACCTCTCGGCGGAATACCAACGCACCAATGACAGGCTTGCGGAAATCACCGGGCAGCACTCGGTGTTCGATCTCAACAAGACCATTCTGAACAACAACCTCTATGGCGTCGACATCAACACCGAATCCATAGAGATCAGCAAACTCTCGCTGTGGCTCAAAACCGCCCAGCGCGGCAAACCCCTGACGGCGCTGGACGCCAACCTGGTCAGCGGCAACAGCCTCGGGTTTGATCAACAAGCGCCGGGCAGCGACTTCTGCTGGCAGACAGCATTCCCTGAAATCATGCAGCAGGGTGGCTTCGACGTGGTGCTGGGCAATCCACCCTATGTCCGCCAGGAGCGTTTCAGCGATCTCAAACCGTGGCTGGAAACACATTATCAGGTCTACCATGGCGTGGCCGATCTCTACGCCTACTTCTTCGAATTGGGACTCAGTCTGCTGAAGCCGCAGGGGCGCATGGGCTATATCTCCTCCTCCACCTTCTTCAAGACCGGCTCGGGCGA
>JAYELV010000190.1:0-3402 GCA_034717755.1 Pseudomonadota bacterium
GTTTTATCAGAGCTTATGACATACATGGATGTATTAATGTCGCCAGAGGCAGGATGCCGGAAGCGACCATGGACGTATTCACGCGTCCCTGAAAGGCTGATCCCGACCCTGCGCAGACTTGAACTATTCACGGGCTTTTTGATAAGTTACTCGATACACATGGATTCCGGCTAAAAGACTGCCGGAATGACGGCGTTTTGACAGCGTCTCTGCTTATAGTTATTTGTGCATCAGTGTACTAGCCTGGTTCGATTCATTTTTTACACATTGCCGGTATGACTTCTCCATGCTTCCTACGCCTGTCTATTGATCTGTCTAAGCGGGTTATCACTGTTTAGCCCGTTCCCGGACAGGCTTTTGGAGTGAATATTTGCTGAAAACTAAAAAAAATATGCCATGGCTGCTGCTCGTGAAACTACTATAGAATCAACTCTCTGCAACACTCTGTTTTGTATGTACGCCAATGTTATTCGATAACAGTCCCGAATCAGACTTGACAGCAGGGTCTGCAATGTATGTAATCAATCGCCTGAAAACTGCAGTCTGCCACACATAGCTGTAGAAAAAGAACGAACAACTCTACCAAGACATCCCTAAAAAACGAGGAATTTTTTATGAATAAAAGTGAATTGATCGATTCGATAGCAGAGAGTGCTGATATCAGCAAAGCGAAAGCTGGAATGGCGCTTGACGGCATGGTGTCTGCGATTACGCAAGCCCTGAAAAATGGCGATACGGTTTCGCTGATAGGATTTGGCACCTTCTCTGTGCGTGATCGTGCAGCACGCATGGGGCGCAATCCGCGAACAGGTGAAGAGATTCAAATCAAGGCCTCAAGAAATCCAGCATTTAAGGCTGGCAAAGCACTCAAAGATGCAGTAAACTAGCGCGCCTCATGACAAGGGTCTGTATGAAAGTATAGATCCTGCATGGGTGCTTAGCTCAGCTGGGAGAGCGTCGCCCTTACAAGGCGAATGTCGGGGGTTCGATCCCCTCAGCACCCACCAGAATAAGAGATGAGGTAGAGATATCAGCACCAGGATGTGCGAAATTTAATCAATACCTCATTTCTCATTGGAGCGGTAGTTCAGTTGGTTAGAATACCGGCCTGTCACGCCGGTGGTCGCGGGTTCGAGTCCCGTCCGCTCCGCCACTATTCATAAAGGGGCATCCATCCGGATGCCCCTTTTTTTCATTGGGAATCACCGCATACCGGATTAATACCATGTTGCAGCAAATTCGAGATAGAGCGCAGGGCTGGTTTGCCTATGCGATTGTCATTTTGATCAGTATCCCTTTCGCATTGTGGGGGATCCAGGAGTATGTGGGTGTGGGTTCGGATCCGGTTGTTGCCAAAGTCGGCAAAATCGAGATTACTCAAAACAGCATGGAGAGCAGCCTCAATAACTATCGCGCCAACCTGCGCCAGCAGTTTGGTGGAAAAATACCTGAATTTTTTAATGACGACATGCTGCGCCAGCAGGTATTGAACGAAATGATCCAGGATGCATTGCTCACCCGGCAGGTTGCCAATCTCAATATTCGCGCCGGTGACGAGATGGTGAGGCAGCAGATCCGCAGCATGGAAGTTTTTCAGCGCGATGGTGTTTTTGACAAGGATGAGTACGAGCGGGTGATGCGATCCCAGGGGCGCAATATCAATGCCTTTACCGAGAATCTGCGCATGAGCCTGGGTTCAGGCTTGTTGACCGGAGCCATCTCCTCTTCGGCATTTGTCACGGATGCTGAAATTGACGCAATGATTCGACTTAAAAACCAGCAGCGTGAAGTCTCCTGGCTGTTGATCGATTCTGCGGCTTTCAAAGATCAGGTCGAGATCAGTGATGCAGATATAGAGAGCTATTACAACGGCAACAAGCAGATGTTCCGTCGTCCGGAACGCGTCAAGCTGGAGTACGTGGAGCTCAATCATGCCGCTCTCTCTGCTGATCTCAGCGTTAACGAAGAGGAACTCAAGGCGAGTTATGAAGAGCGAAAGGATGAGTTCAAAAGCCCTGAAACACGTATTACCCGCCATATCCTGATCAAGGTCGGTGGTGATGTCAGTGATGACGAGGCAAAAGCAAAGGCACAGAAATTGCTTGACGAGATTAATTCCGGCAGCGATTTTTCTGAACTGGCCAGGGAGCACTCTGATGACAAGGGCTCCGGCTCCAATGGCGGCGATCTTGGCAGTGTCGAACGCGGCATGATGGTCAAGCCCTTTGAAGATGTGGCGTTTGCCCTGCAGCAGGATCAGCTTAGTGAATTGGTGCGCTCACGCTTTGGCTATCACATCATCCAGGTGACAAAGATCGAGGGTGGTGATCTGCAGTCATACGATGACGTCAGCCAGCAGCTGGCGGATGAATTCAAACAGAGAGAGGCTGATGCGCTCTTCGGCGAGAAGTATGATCTGCTTGGGGAACTCTCCTATACTGACTCAGGCACGCTGCAGACCGTCGCTGATGCAATTGGCGTCAAGATCCAGCAGAGTGACTGGATTCCACGCTCCGGTGCAAGCGGCAAGTTTGCCAATGCAAAAATTATCCAGGCCGCTTTTAATGATGATGTGCTGAACTCAGGTCGCAACAGTGATGTACTGGAGCTTGAGGATGACAACTATATGGTCGTGCGGGTGGTGAATCATGAAGAGGAGACCGCCAGGCCGCTGGATGAGGTCAGTGCAGGAATTCGCACGACCCTGGAGAAACAGCAGACCACGGAGCTCACTCACAAGCGCGCGGATGAAATATTGAAACGACTCACGCAGGAGGGCGGCAGTATGGGCGACATTGCTGCAGACGAAGCTTTGACGCTTGTACAGGATAAAACCGTAAATCGCACTGGCAATCAGGATATCGATCCGCTGATTGTCAGCAAGGCTTTCGTGCTGTCGCGCCCCGCAGAGGGAAACAGCAGTGATGGAAAGGCCGAACTGGCGTCCGGCAGTGTTGCCGTGATTGGCGTCTCTTCGGTTATCGATGGCGACCCGGCCGCACTCTCAGCAGAAGAGCGTGACAGTGAACGTCAACGCCTGGAAGCAGCGCGAGGACAAACTTCACTGGCTGGATATATCAAACAATTGCGCGCCGACAGCTCTGTGAAGATAATGAAGAACTGATTACAAAGTTTGCAGTCTTCAGTTGGCAGTAGGCAGCTAAAAACAAAGTTGGCAGTCATCAGTTGGCAGTAGGCAGCAAACAGGAAAAAGAAAGTTTGCAGTAAAAAGGCTTGTAGTTGGCAATGACTCAATTAGCCTTCTGCAAACTGCAAACTGCAAACTGCAAACTGCAAACTGCAAACTGCAAACTGCAAACTGCAAACTGCAAACTGCAAACTGCAAACTGCAAACTGCAAACTGCAAACTGCAAACTGCCAACTTTAAGTGGAAACCCATGA
>JAYELV010000191.1:0-13084 GCA_034717755.1 Pseudomonadota bacterium
GGCGCTTTCACCGATCTTTGATTCAATACGGATCTTCCAGCGCCGTCATCCGGCTTTGGGTTGCCGGATTTCGCTTCCGCTCATCCGGCCTACAGGTTTTTCCTGCACGGAGTTATTGAGAAGTTACAGGATATCTTAGTAACTTCTCAAAAAGCCCGAGTATTGTTCAAGTCTGTGCAGGGTTATTGAAATGTTACATATCTTACTACTTATGTGCTTCAGGTGAGGGATCCTGCACTACCGCCATCATCATCCACAGCATCAACTGCGGGTTCAGATAACCGCGTTTATGCAGGATCTCAATACCATCACCATTCAGCATCACCGTTCCGGGGCGCGCATCCCGGCGATACTGCTCGATCAACTCCCCCTCTCCTTCATCACTGACCCGCACCGGCAGGAAGTGTTCATTGATATAGGCCACGACCTCGGCATCACGGTAGGTTGTCTCATCCATCTTTTTACAAAACAGACACCATTCAGCGGTCAAATCAAGAAAAACCAGTTTGTTTTGTTGTTTTGCCTGCGCAAAAATTGCAGCTGTGGATGGTTGCCAGGCAATTTGTGTGGCATTGCTGGCAACAGACAGGGTAGTAACGCTCGAGAGCGTCGCACAAGCGATCAAAAACAGGATAGCATATGGTTTCATTTCATCATTCATTCATATAGCGCACTCAATAGACAGGCTGTAGCTGAATATCTTACACAGGGAGTAGAAGATCTTATTGATATATCTCATTTGACGACAGATCCACCATATATTAGTATTTGCTAATATTTTAACTGGCGAGTATCAGCCATGAGTAATATCCTAAACATAGACTGCGAAGAGTGGCGCGAAATCGCTTCTGACTATCCTACGGAGATGGAAGTGATTGTCGAGATGATGATCGAGTGTGACGAAGAGCTGTGTTACGACGAAGCCGCCTGACCCGATTAGCAACATTGTATCAACAAGCCACCGCCTCTCATGGCGGTGGCTTTTTTAATCTCTCCCGACACCACGCCCAAGACTCTATAACTGCGTATCAAGCTCGATTGCACTCTCTCCGTTATCCTCCAGGATGGTGTCGGAGTGAATATAGAGCAGCTCCACGATGGCAACCAGGTTGCGGCTGATCGTTGTCGTATAGACACTGTCATTCATCAGTGAAGTTGCCATCTCACTGCTGATTTCACTGCTTCTGACCAGCCTGTCAATGGTGCCATCCATGAGCACATCATGGCGCTCCACTTTTTCTTTGAGTTTCTTCAGCTTCTGCAGATGTTTATCAGGATGTTCCGAACTCTTGATCTGATGAATATGGCGGCTCATCTCCAATATCACCATACGCATCACATTGTACTGCTGCCTGATCACAGGATTGTCTGACGAGATGTAGCGCTTCATGTTTTTGTGAAGCGGCTTCATATCCTTGACGATTTGCACCATGAGGCGATTGGCGATAAGGATACGGCGGATCTGCCCGATCTTCTCTTCACTCAAAGTGTAGTTGCTCTGCAGGCTGGTTGCGAACTCCACGATGGTGTTATAGATCAGCTTTATCTTGCGGTAATAGATATCATCGATGTCGCAATGAATCACCGCCGTGCTTTGTGGAATATGGTTAAACATGTGTTCAGACTCGATCTCACTGCGATGGACATTCAAGCCATGCGCCAACACCATGTAGGTTGTTTTCTCAAACAGGCGTTTGGATTCATTCAGTAATGCCTGCAGGCCGGTCTGTGGATACTTCAGTGCAGCTTCGGAGAGAAATTTTGGCTGGTCGATGCGTTTTTTGAGATCGATCTGTTCAGGAACCAGTGCTGTAACGATCCTGGCGATCAGCGGAACAAACCAAATCAGAATAAAGGTATTGATTAGATTGAACGCAGTATGAAAAACAGAGAGCGCTACCGGGATTGCAGCAGCCTGTACAAACGGCGAAACACCCTCAATCTTCGTAACGAACTCAGCAACAACATTCAGGAATGGATAAAACAGAATCAGCATCCACAGGACGCCTATCATATTAAAGATGAAATGTGCTCTTGCCGTACGTTTGGCATGATAGTTCGCCACCAGGGAGGCGATATTCGCAGTAATAGTGGTGCCGATATTTTCACCAAGAATCATCGCAGCCGCCATATCAAATGGAATCCACCCTTCAAAACACATAATCAGGGTGATCGCCATAGTCGCACTGGAAGACTGTACGATCATCGTCAGCAGCGTGCCGATCAACAAAAACAGCAGTACAGAAAGTAATCCCTTACCTGTGTATTCTGCAAGAAACTCCAGCGCCTCGGGATGATGGTTGATATCGGGAACCGCATCCTTGAGAAACTGCAGGCCGATAAACAGCAGCGCCAGGCCGATGACGAAATAGCCCCACTGCTTGCGTGTTTTGTTCTTTGCCAGGGTAAGCAGAAAACCCAGCCCGACAAATGGCAGCGCCATTGCACTGATGCTGACCTTAAAACCCAGCAGAGTAATCAACCACGCCGTCACGGTGGTGCCGATATTTGCCCCCATGATGACGCCAATCGACTCCGTCAATGTCAACAGGCCGGCATTGGAGAAGCTGACCACCATCAGGGTGGTTGCAGAAGAGGACTGAATCACGGCAGTCATCAGAAAACCCGTTCCTACAGCCAGCAATCGATGCGACGTCATGGTGGCCAGAATGTTGCGCATCTTGTCGCCGGCGACCTCCATCAAGGCGTCACTCATCACTTTCATGCCATAAAGAAACAGGCCCAGCGACCCCAGCAGGGTAAAAAAATCTATGAATGAATAGTCCATGGGATGATTATAGAGAATGCTCCATATAATTCACCCTTTGACTGAGATGCTTCCAGCAAGCAGGGAGTAGCATGAGTGCTTTTCAGCGCACAAAAAAACGGGGCTAAAAAGCCCCGTTCTTATGCGCCAAACTTAAAGTGAAATTACTTCTCTGAGGTTGCCGGCTTTACTTCTACAGAAACCGCTGGCGCAGCTGCTTCTACTTTTGGAGCTGCTGCTGGAGCGACTGGAGCAGGGGCCATTTGAGGAGCTGGAGCCTTTTCAGGAGCTGGAGCTGCTTCAGGTGCTGGCGCGGCAGGAACTTCTTCTGCCAGAGCCGCTTTCTTTGCCTCAGCAAAGCGATTTTCCATTTCAGCCCGCTGCTGCTCCATGCGCTTCACGGCTTGTGCACGGCGTTTTTCCATCTCTTTCTCAACCTTGGAGAAACGCTCATCCATCATCTTTTTCTCAGCCTCATGACGCTCGTCCATCTGCTTCATCACCTCATCATAATTGATGACTTTACCCTGCTGCCCGGCATCGGAACGCTTTTGCATCTCGGCGCGGTGAGCCTGCATCTCTTTCATCATCGCTGCACGGCGCTCTGTACGCTGCTTATCTGCTGCTGCGCGACGCGACTGCATCGCTTCATTCGAAGGAGCTGCAGCTGGTGCTGATTCAGAAGCAAAGCGCTGCTGCATCGCAGCACGGCGTGCTGCTCTCTCTGTATCGGTTGCTGAGCGGCGCTCTGCACGCTGCATATCTGCTGCAGCACGCTGCCTGTCCACTGTAACACCACGATGCAATTGATGATCAGTACGGTTTCTGGATTGAGCTGCATCAGAACCATAACGCTGCTGCATTGCAGCGCGACGGGCTGCTCTCTCTTTTTCAGCTACGGCACGTCGTGCTGCACGTTGCTTGTCTGCTGCCGCACGACGCTTCTGAATCTCTTCATTTGAAGAGAATCCAGCTGGCGCAGATTCAGAAGCAAAGCGTCTCTCAATCCCGGCGCGGCGTTCCGCCCACTCTTTGTCGGCTGCTGCACGACGCGCTGCACGCTGTTTGTCTGCCGCGGCGCGGCGTTTCTGAATCTCCTCATTGGAAGGATATCCGGCTGGCGCAGATTCAAAAGCAAAGCGCCTCTCAATCCCGGCGCGGCGTTCCGCCCACTCTTTGTCGGCTGCTGCACGACGCGCTGCGCGCTGTTTTTCTGCCGCGGCGCGGCGTGTTACGCGCTCCTTGTCAGCTGCAGCATGACGCTTCTCAATCTCTGCGAAGCTGACTGGCGCCGGTGCATAACCAGGAACGGGAGCGTTCTCTGCCTGAACAGAAACAGCGACAGTAGTCAGCGCAATGGCTGCTGCAATTTTGGTAATTTTATACATTGATGATTTCTCCAGTGAGCTCAAATAGGCAACCAGACTCATGCAGCTGGTTGACAAGTAGCCGCTATAACGGCAAGACTAAATAACTTTAACCTGTATCTACGTTCATGTCCTATTGATCTTTCAAGTTCGGGCATTGCCAGCCTCGCGGGTGAAACCCCTATCGCCTGGAACAATTGCTGCAATCTGCCTGCATAACCCTATAACGCACAGAATATTAGAATATACTTAAATATGGAATTACTTTATTCCTATCGACAGCTATATTTTATTAGTATTTCCACATACCATCTTTGAAAAAGCATCACAATAAGCGGTGCAACAATCAAAAACCCGCCATAAGGCGGGTTTTTGATTGCACAACCCTGTGCATTTCAACATCCTGTCTGCTGTGAGCTATCTCACTTGGCTGCTGGTGCAGGAGCTGCCTTGGGAGCTGGAGCCGCTGCACGGGGAGCTGGAGCCGCTGCACGAGCTGCTGGAGCCGCTGCACGCGGAGCTGGAGCAGCCGCACGCGGAGCATAGCCGTATGGACGACCACCATAACCGTATGGACGACCGCCATAGCCATCACCATAGCTGCGGTTGTAGTAACGGTTGTCAAAACGGTTGTCCCAACGGTTGTCCCAACGGTTGTCCATACGGTTGTAACCGTCGCCTTCGAAGTCGGAATAGCCGTCGCCTTCCCAATCTGTATCCATGTCAGCATCCATGTCCATGCTGAAGCTGCCGCGACCACGTCCACGTCCACGTCCACGACCTGATGCGTCACCACGGCCATAGCCACGGTTTGACCAGTCGTTTCTCATGTCGTTGTTCCAATCGTTGTTCCAGTCGTTGTTCCAGTCGCTGTCGCTATTATCCCAGGGCATATCCCACGAATCAGCAGAAACAGCGGTGGTAGCCAGCATTGCTGCCAAAGCAGCGATCTTTACGATGTTTTTCATGATAGATCTCTCTAGTTAAGTGAAAAATGAAACTTGAAAAAGAGAGCCGTTGACTGCCTTCCTCCTTTCCATGTGAGATAGAATATTAGTATTTAAGCTTTTTGTGAAATACTTATTTACTATCGACGTAATTTATTTATTTGATGATCCCTATCAGCTTGGCGAGTTCTCAAAAAATCTGCATTTCGCGGCCACGAGAGTGCTGCTACGCTATATACAAAACCCGGTTGCGGTAGTGGTCATTTGACCATGATTGATGTAAGTCGCTGTCCAAAAATAACTTCCCGATCCTGCTTGCCCTGTCGTCCGTCTTCTGCGTTCCAGCAAGAGTTACATAACGCTGCTATGCGCCCCTTGCTGCGCCTTGAAGACAAACAACATTGCTACGCGATATCGGGAAGTTATTTATGGACAACTCCTAAGAGAGCACCAATGACTTCATGCAAGAAAAAACCCGCCAAATGGCGGGTTTTTTCTACATCCCTGTAATTCTGGACTCCCTGTCCGTTACTGCTATACGCTATAAATTACTCAGCGCATTTTGCGGTAGCAGATGCTGCCGGCGCTTGTGCTGCTGCCTGAGGCGCTGGAGCAGCCGGGCGTGGCGCTGCAGCATATGGAGCATAGCCATATGGACGGTAGCCATAATCGTTGTTGCGGCTAGTCCAGTTGTTAGCGTTACGGTTGTCCCAACGGTTGTCCCAACGGTTGTCCCACTGGTTGTAGCCATCGCCATAACCTGAACCATAGCCATCGCCTTCCATATCGGCATCGGCGTCAACATCCAAATTCATGCTGAAGCTGCCGCGACCAGTTCCACGTCCACGTCCACGACCTGACGTATCTCCACGTCCGTAGCCACGGTTAGACATATCGTTGTTCCAGTTATTGCTCCAGTCGTTGTTCCAGTCGTTGTTCCAGTCGCTGTCGCTATTATCCCAGGGCATATCCCACGAATCAGCGGAAACAGCGGTGGTAGCCAGCATTGCTGCCAAAGCAGCGATCTTTACGATGTTTTTCATGATAGTAATCTCTTTAAAAGTAGTGAAAATAAAACTCTTGAGAAAGAGAGCTGTTGAGTGCCTGCCCCGTTTCCATGTGCAATAGAATATTAGCATATACTTAAATTGTATATTACTTGTTTACTATCAATTCGATTTATTCAATACATTAAAGCTATCTTGTAAGATTTTCACTATATATATCAATGCGATAACAAATCTGGCAATAACTTCTCAATAACTCCATACATTGAATACATTCTGTATAAACAGATGTCATTGCGAAGTTACAGCTGGCAATTGGCAGAACTCCAATCGAGCCATTGCCAGTTACAAGCACTATTTCATGTAATCAGTAATTTTTTTCTTTTTCTGCAAACTGCATACTGATGACTGTCAACTTTGTTTTATTTACAACTCCAGCTTGACCTGTTGATGCTCATGATGGCTGTGTTCATGCGGCTTTTCGCTTTGCAGCCTGCCTTCGAGATAGAGTTGCACTGCTGTCTCCGGGTCACTCTGACTGGTAATGATTCCTGTGATTCCCTTATTGGCTAATCGCCGTATCATGCCGTTGCCCATACCCCCGGATATCAACACATCGACGACATCCAGCGGATGCGCCTCATGCGGAGAACTTTCGTGGAATGACTGCTCCTTTGCAAGCTCCAGCAACTCTGTGCCGACAATTCGCCCATCCTCGATCTCAAAGACCTTGAACTTCCGGCAGCGCCCTGCATGTTCTGTAATACTCTTTCGATTCTGACTGGTGACAGCAATCTTCATATCCGTCCATCTGTGTAAATCATTTGATGCATCTAATGTATCTCATTTTCTTGCGCAGTGTGTCCACTGTTCTTACAATGGATATAAAGCCTGTTCAGATCAGGTTCCAAGTTGCTATGATTCGCCCTATGCGCAAGAAACTCTATATCCAGACCTTCGGCTGCCAGATGAATGAGTACGATTCGGACAAGATGTTCGACGTTCTGCGCGAAGCCCGTGGCGTCGACCTGACCGACAAGGCCGAAGATGCCGACATCTTGCTGCTGAATACCTGCTCGGTGCGTGAAAAGGCGCAGGAGAAGGTCTTTCACCAGCTTGGGCGATGGCGTAAGTTGAAACAGCACAACCCTGATCTGATCATCGGCGTCGGCGGCTGTGTCGCCAGCCAGGAGGGGGAAGCCATCAGCCGGCGCGCGCCCTGTGTCGACCTGGTCTTCGGCCCGCAGACACTGCACCGTCTGCCGAACATGATCGATCAGGCGCGCACCAGCAGGCAGGCTGTGGTGGACATCAGTTTTCCCGAGATCGAAAAATTCGACCGTTTGCCTGAACCTCGTGCAGAGGGTGCAAGCGCCTTTGTCTCGATCATGGAGGGCTGCTCCAAATACTGCACCTTCTGCGTCGTCCCCTACACCCGCGGTGAAGAGATCAGTCGTCCTTTTGACGATGTACTGCACGAAATTGTACAGCTCGCCGAGCAGGGAGTGCGCGAGGTCAACCTGCTGGGACAGAATGTCAACGCCTATCGCGGAGTCATGCATGATGGAGAGAATGCCGACCTGGCGCTGTTGATCCGCTATGTTGCCGCCATCGACGGCATCGGACGTATTCGCTATACGACATCGCACCCCGTCGAGTTCAGCGACTCTCTCATCGAGGTCTACGCGGATGTTCCCGAACTTGTCAGCCACCTGCATCTGCCGGTTCAGAGCGGCTCGGATCGCATCCTGGGGTTGATGAAACGCGGACACACGGCTTTTGAATACAAGCAAAAGATCCGAAAATTGCGCCACATACGCCCTGACATCAGTATGTCATCCGATTTCATCATCGGTTTTCCCGATGAAAGCGACGAGGACTTTGAGCACACCATGCAGTTGATTAACGACATCGATTATGACCACTCATTCAGTTTCATCTACAGTATCCGTCCCGGTACGCCGGCGGCTGAATATGACGACAACATTCCACTGCAGGTGAAGAAAAAACGCCTCGCCACACTGCAGCAGAAGATCAACAGCAACGCACAGCGATTCAGCCGCCAGATGGTCGGCAGCATGCAAAAAATCCTGGTCGAGAAGGCTTCGCGCAAAGATGCGGCGCAAATGTCAGGCCGCACCGAAAATAACCGCGTGGTCAATTTTACCGGCACACAGGAGTTGATTGGCCAGTTCGTCAATGTCACCATCACTGAAGCACTACCGAATTCATTGCGGGGCGTACTGAATGAGTGAGCATGCCGCGTCCATACAGTTCATTCTCGATCCTGAAGAGAATGATCGCCTCGCCAACCTCGTCGGACCGCTTGAGGAGCATTTGCGCCAGATCGAAGCCCGCCTGGGCATCGAAATCAACAACCGTGGAAACCAGTTTCAGGTTCTTGGTTCAGCGGATATGCTTGCTGCTGCTCAAACCCTGCTGACAGATCTCTACGCGGCAACTGCCACAGAACGCCTCGATGCCCGCAGCATTCACCTGTTTCTGCAGGAGTCCGGCATCGAGGAGCGCCAGCAAAAAAAGAACGCGGGTGACCAGCCCGAGGTTGTCATTACCACCAAACGCGGAGTGATTCGCGGACGCGGCCCCAATCAGAAAGAGTATCTTCACCATATCGTCAGCAATGACCTCAGCTTTGGAATCGGTCCGGCTGGCACCGGCAAGACCTACCTGGCTGTTGCCTGCGCAGTCGAAGCGCTGGAGCGCCAGCAGGTACGCCGCATCCTGCTGGTTCGTCCTGCCGTGGAAGCAGGTGAAAAACTGGGATTTCTACCGGGCGACCTCGCTCAAAAAATCGACCCCTACCTGCGTCCGCTGTATGACGCGCTTTACGAGATGTTCGGCTTTGAGAGGGTGAGCAAACTGATCGAACGGCACATCATCGAAGTCGCTCCGCTCGCTTACATGCGTGGACGCACCCTCAATGACTCCTTCATTATCCTCGATGAAGCGCAAAATACGACCCCGGAGCAGATGAAGATGTTCCTCACCCGCATCGGTTTTGGTTCGACAGCAGTCATCACCGGTGATGTCACCCAGGTCGACCTGCCGCGCGGGCAGAAATCCGGGCTGCGTCAGGCCGTCGATATCCTTGGAGAAGTCGACGGCATCAGCTTTACCTTCTTCAATTCAAGGGATGTGGTGCGCCACCCGCTGGTGCAGCGCGTGGTCGAGGCGTACGAGGCAAGTGAAGCGACGTCTGAAAGCAGATAAATTACAGGCAGGAAAATTATTATCAGGAGCCGATAAGAGCGTATTTCTTGATTCTGTAGTTGAGCTTGTCGCGGGTGATTCCGAGCAGGCGGGCTGCACGACTGCGATTTCCTCTGCTGTTATGCAGCGCCTGTCGGATCAAATTCTGTTCCAGTTGTGACAGGTCGATGCCGCCGTCCGGTAGTTTGATCACCGCCCCGTTGGTGGCGCCCTCTTTTTTGACGCGCATCTCGGCAGGAAGATTTTCAGCACCAATACGCTTTCCGGGAAGCAGCAGCACCATGCGTTCACAAAAGTTACGCAGCTCCTGGACATTGCCGCGCCACTGGTATTTTTTCAGTATCTTGAATGTTGCGGCCGAATAGAGCGGTGTGCGACGTTTGTGCTGCAGACTAAAGCATTTCGTGAAGTGGGTAATCAACAGCGGAATATCACTCTCCCTGCTGTTAAGGTCAGGCAACGACAACGGGATCACATTGATTTTGAAATAGAGATCCTGGCGAAACTCACCCTTCTCAACCAGCAGCTGAAGATCCATGCTGCTGGTGGCCATTACGCGCAGACCCTCTGCAGCGGTGGAATCGATAAATCGCACCAGGCCAGCCTGTGAAGCTGATGAGAGCTCACCGATCTCCTTGAGAACCAGGGTGCCGGAGGTGAGTTCGCTGATTGTGCGATCACTACCGCTAAATGAGTTAAGAGGGAACTGATGATCATCAACGCCGACGCAATTGATCAGCGTAAAGCCATGCTCGCGTCTGGTGCTATTGACATGGATGACCCTGGCAAGCAGCGACTTCCCCACACCCTTTCCGCCGTTGATCAGCACCGGAGCATCCGCTCCCGCTACCAGTCGCGCAGCATGCAGGGTGCGCACCATTTGCGGATCTTCACCAATCATTTGCTGATACTCTTTCATCCCTGTATTTTGCACGGAAACAGCTTTATTTACAATGCATGACTGACTTATCATCTGCTGTATGACCCATGATGTGTAAATGGGTTGCAAAATCGGGCCTCACCAATGCAAGCACCCCCCATGCAATAACCAGCACACCGAAAAAGAGCCTCACCTGCGGGGCGCCAACCCATTTGCGCAGCGAACCTGCCACAAAGCCCGCGCTGGCTACAGGCAACAGCGTTCCTGCTCCAAAAGCAGCCATGTAAAGCCCGGAAGCAATATAGCCGCCCTGCGCGGACGCCGAGGTCAACATGGTGTAGACCATTCCACAGGGAATCCAACCCCAGATCATGCCATAGAGAAAAATTTTCCAGGGTGCATCAAATGGCATCAATCGATGTGTCAAAGGTTCGATGCGCTTCCACAACGGCACGCCGATTGTTTCGATACGCGACAACTGCGGCAGCCAGCCTGCCATGTGCAGCCCGATCAATATCAGGATCACGGCAGCGATGCGCTGCAATACCGCCAGACCATTCTGCGGTCCGATAAAGTCAGCGGCTCCGCTCAGGACGCCGCCGGCAATCCCTCCCGCCACGGCATAACTAAGAATGCGGCCGCCGTTATACAGGCTCAGGGAGAGCAATAATTTCAGGCGCGAGGCGCGCGTCTCTTCAGGCAAACCAAGGGTCAGCGCCGTCATGATGCCGCCGCACATTCCGATGCAGTGAAAAGCGCTGAAAAGACCTATGAGAAAAGGAATAGCTAGTGAGACCATATCTCAGGCTGACGAGGCATGAAAAAGAATAGTTTCTCTCGCCAAGACGCGAAGGGTTTTTCCTGGCGAGATTGGCCTACATGGATGTAGGTCAGGGGCGTGAGCAAGGATGCGGAAGCTTTGCGTCCTGGCGAGAGTCATTGTGAACTTTAGAGTCATTATCGCTTATTCAGCCGGAAAGACATCGCAAAACGGATTGTTTTGGGGCATTTCACTCCCTTCGGCGGCTTGGGCAACGGTTTGGCGGCAATGACCGCAGATCTTGCCGCTCGCGTCAGCAGCGCGTTGCCTTTATCCACCCTCAGATTCGAAATCGCTCCATTGCAGGCCATGGTGAAAGAGACACCTATCCTGCCCTGCACATTCCCCCTGCGCGCCGCCGCCGGATAATGTTTTTTTGATTCAATCCTTGCCAGCAACCTGGCCATATAACGATCACGCTGCTTGCGGCTCTGTTTGACCTGTGCTGATGAAGCCTGCTGCCGCTTTGGCCTCGGCTTCGATTTTGGTTTTGGCTTGGGCTTGGGCTTCGATTTCGGCTTGGGCTTTGATTTTGGTTTTAGCTTGGGCTTGGGCTCCGGTTTTGGTTCCAGCTTTGGCTCTGGCTCCGGTTCTGGCTCCGGTTCTGGCTCCGGCTCTGGTTCCGGCTCTGGTTCCGGCTCTGGTTCAGGTTCCGGTTCCGGTTCCGGTGGAACAGGAACGGGGGCTGAGAATGCGATTCTGACCTGTGACATGACAGGAGTTTCCGACTCATCCAGGGCTGTGGAGAGTTGCTTATTGGCGAAGCCGGCCCAAAGCCCCAGATGCAGAGCAGATGACAATACAATTGCAGCAGACCGCCAACCAACATCAGCGAATTTCATGGTTTCTCGGTCAGGATATCCACTGTTTTGGCGCCGGCTGATTCGGCAGCATCGAGCACTTTTACTGCGACGCCAAGGCTGGCTTCATTATCTCCGCGTATACGCAGGATACGCTGTTCCGATTTGTCCAGAGCGTTGCGTAAAGACTCCACCAACTCATCATCGGGAACCTGCTGATTGTTGATCAGAATCTCACCTTGCGCACTGATAACTACCGTAACAATCTCTTCGTGCTCTGTGGCGGCAGGCGCATTATCTGCGTCAGGTAAATCGACAATCAGCGCCTGATCCTCGACGAAATGGGCGGTCAACATGAAGAACACCAGCAGCAGGAATACAATGTCGATCAGGGGCGTCAGGTTAAGAACGACATTGCTGTGCCTGGGGCGCTTATACCCCATCCGTTATCCCCTCCCAACGGGGTGTCACGGCATGTGACTCTTTCGCAGGGATGCTTCCGCTGCGGCGTTCAAGCAGCAGGGCGATACAGCGTTCCATTGACTGCGCACGGCGATCCACCGCGCCTTCAAGAAAATGCAGCAGAATAAGCAGCGGAATTGCAACACTGAGGCCGACTCCGGTGGTTATCATCGCCTCCCAGATACCGCCGGCGAGCGCCTGGCCATCAACCCTTCCGCCAGCCTGTTCGATCACCATGAATGCCTTGATCAAACCGGTGATGGTTCCAAGAAGTCCCAGCAGGGGCGCTGTGTTGCTCAACACGCCTAGCGTGCGCAGCCCAAATCCCATGCGCTGCAACTCATCATCCCTGATGCGTTCGCCAACCATCGTAAGGTTCTTGACGCCCTGGTGATCGGCCTCGACCATTCCCTGGATAATCCTCGCCTCCGGACCCTTCAGGTCAGCAACCGCTGCCTGCGCAGCAGAGCTATCGAGCAGCCGATCAAGATTCCGACTCACATCCCGGGGCAGAGGTCGCAAGCGCAAAAACAGAAAATAGCGCTCCAGGACGATCGCCAGTCCGACTACCGAATAAGCGGCCAACACCCATACAATCGGGCCGCCCTTGTCCAACATCTCTATCATTTCATTCATGGCGTAATCCAATTCATGGTTGGGTTGTGGCGACTCCCTGGTAATATCTCAATAAGTCCGTGTATTATTCGAGTTTGCGTAGAATCGGGATCAGCCTTTCAGGGACGCGTGAATACGTCCCTGTATGCTCTGATAAAACATCCCTGTTTTATACAGCCCTGAAAAGC
>JAYELV010000192.1:0-3398 GCA_034717755.1 Pseudomonadota bacterium
ACAACCATGTTGAGACCGGTAAAATCAGCCAGCAGCTGCAGTACCGAGCGAATCTCAATATCCTGAAAATTCAGTGAAAGACGGCCAGCCGAACCACTCTGTACCTCTGAAGCCGGCTCTGACTCGGTCTCCCCGGCTGTTTCTGCATCCGTCGCCCCTGCCGGTTGTGCGGTCGCGACCTCTGTCGACTGCGGGCTGCCGATCTCGATGACCAGGGATTTGTCGTCTGTGCTGATCTCGTAAGGCAGCTTCTTATCCAGTTGAGCCACCACACGGGTGCGCCCGGCAGATTCCACAATTCTTACATTCGCAACCCCGCTCTCATTGATTGCATAGATTTTGCTTTCGATGTCACTGTTGCCGGCGATATCGACAACAATTCTGGATGGTGAATAGGTCGAGAAACTGGCCGGCAGCGTATCAAACGGCTCACTGGTATCGATTTCAATACGCACCACACCCTCGGGCGTGACGCGATGAGAGATAGAGGTGAGCGATTGAGCAGCCAGCGGCGGCAGTATGCATACCGTCAGCAGGATTGTCAGCATGAGTTGCCGGCCCCGTGCCCATCGACTCAGCCGTATTCTCATTGCAATATCACCTGGAATAAGCATTGTATTACCTCTTCACTAAGGAGCTATTATTGCCCCAGTGCAATTGAAGCCCGGCGTTCAACATATCCGCCCTGGCTGCCATGAATAATCTCGATCAACTCGATGCGATCCTGAAAAATCCCGCTGATGCGGCCATCGTTCATGCCCATGTAATTCCCCTGGCGGACACGAAACACCATGCGATCCTTTTGCGACTGCACCAGGCCATAAGTGACATCATCCTGTGCAATAATACCAACCATGCGCAACGCATCCAGCGGATATTGCTCCAACTCCTCCCTGGGCCGTGAAATATCAGGGCGGATACCGTCCCCGGAATCAGACTGCAGCTGCTCAACGTCACCTGAAAGAAATGGGCTTCTTACTCCACGTTCAGCAGCAGTGTATGTATAGATTTCAACCGGCGGCATCTTCGGCAACGGCTCAACCGGAGCACCCTCTTTCTGCTTGGCCTCGGCCACAAATACCTGTAAATCATCCGTCCCCTGAACGAAACATCCGGACAACAGCAGGGTGGATATAACTATGCAGAAAAATCTCTTCACTGCTCGCCACCGTCACCAATATAACGATAGGTTTTTGCGGTTGTCTCCAGCAGCAGATCCGCTCTTTTTCCCGTTTTAGTGATCTTGATATCATGCATGGTAATGATTCTCGGCAACGCGGCCAGGCCACTGACAAAGTCACCAAACTCATGGTAGTCGCCAACCACCTTGATCTTGATCGGCAGCTCCACATAGAAATCTTTTTCCAGCTCACTCAATGGCTGAAACAGCTCAAATTCCAATCCGGCTGCAAGTCCGGTCTGCGAAACGTCCACCAGCAGGTCGGCGATTTCACGTTTATCCGGCAGCTGCCTCAACATCTCGGCAAAATCCAGCTTCATCTCTTCCAGCTGTTTTTTGTAGATCTCGAGATTCAGCACTTTGTCCTGCTTGACCAGAAATTCACTCCTGAGGGCGCCCTCCTCTTTTTGATAACGCTCCAGCACCGCAAACTGCTCCCTGGTGTCAAAATAATACCAGGCGCCGCCAATCGCAGCCGCCAGCAACAGCATCAGCACCGCCTTGGCGGGAGCCGGCCAGTTGCCCATATTTGAAAAATCGAGATTATTCAGTTCCGACAGGTTCATCACTCGGCTCTTTTTGTGGGCGTGTTTGCAAATAGACCAGTCTGAAGTGGCTCAATCCCTGACTGCCTTTGTTCTCTTTATTGATCAGCTGCAGAGAGGGTTGTTTCAACCATAGCGACTTATCGACATTATGCATCAATGCCGAGATCTGGGCATTCGATTGCGCCAGGCCTTTCAATTCAATTCTCGCCCCGCTCTGATTGATCGATGACGCCTTCACACCATCCGGCATGATCGAGACATTCTCATCCATCAGATGCACGGATTCAGGCCTGCTCGTCTGCAACGATTGAATCAGCTCCATGCGCGTGGTCAATTTTTCACGCAGCTCATCCAGCCTTTTGATCTCCTCGATCTTTTTATCAACAATGGCAATTTCGGCGCGTAAAAACTGGTTACGCTCTATCTGCTTATCGATGCGATACTGATGAAACATGTGCCACAGTATCCCCAGCACCAGCGTTGCGGCAACCGTCGCTGCCAGCATGCTCAGCAGATCTCTCTGGCGCCGTTTATTGCGTTCCTCCCGCCATGGGACAAGATTGATTTTTGCCATTCAGATATAACCCCGCAACGCCAGTCCGCAGGCTACGGTCAAAGCCGGCGCCTGCGCCCTGAGACGATCGATGTTCACTTTATTAGCAAACTGCATCTTTGAAAAAGGATCCCAGGCCTTGACAGGCAGTGCAAGTTCGTGACCTACCAGGGTTGCGATCCCCTGCAAGTTAGCACTCCCCCCTACGAGCATGATTTGTCCGATTGACGCACCCTCGTCTTTCGCCTGATATATCTGCAGTGCTCCCCGCAACTCCTGGGCCAGACGCTTGATAAATGGCTGTATCACCATCTCCTCATAGCCAACTGTAGCGGAACCCTGGATTTTCTGTTGCTCAGCTTCATCGTAACCGAGACCATAGGCTTGCCGGATATCCGCCGTCAGTTGATTGCCGCCAATAGCATACTCTCTGGTTTGCACCATATTACCATGGCGCAGCACATGCACATCCATCGTCCTTGCGCCAATATCAGCAATAACCAGGTTGGCATCCATGTCCACAGACTCATCATCCTGCATCAACAGCTGACAGCAGTGCTCCACCGCGTAGGGTTCGGCATCGACAACCTCCGCAACCAAACCACCCACCTCAAGCGCATTCATGAGATCATCGACAATATCACCACGAGACGCCGCCAGCAGCACATCCACTGATTCAGCATTAGAGGCATTGACCCCAATGATGTCAAAATCATAGCGGACTTCATCGATATGCTGGGGAATATACTGGTCTGCTTCCAGCGCGACCATCGCCTCCATCTCGGATTCACTCAAGCCTGCCGGCAGTTGAATCACGCGTGAAATAATCGAGGATCCGGAAAGAGCCGTAGCAGCCCGTTTAGCAGAAGAGCCGCTGCGTGTCACCACATCACGGATGGCGTCGCCAACGACCCCGGGTTCGTTGATGCGTTTTGACTCAACAACCCCTTCGGGAATCGATGCGGTCGCAAATGCCTCGACCTTGTAGAGCCATTGCCCGCGCACACTGGCGCGACTGAGCTCCACCAGTTTGACCGCCGAGGAGCTGATATCAATACCTAACAGTTTATTGGATGATCTGGAAAATAGTCCCACACAATACCTCTAACGACACACA
>JAYELV010000193.1:0-13050 GCA_034717755.1 Pseudomonadota bacterium
TTACCCGTTGAAACAATAGGCTATCATAACGCAGAGTATGCGCTTCATCACAACAGGACATTGACCGCCGCCCAATCACAATCACTGCAGGAATTACCTGTCACCGAGCTGAAAGGCGTCGGGCCGCGCATTGCCGAACGTCTTGCGGGGCTTGGTATCGAGAGTGTCCAGGATATTCTGTTTCACCTGCCGCTGCGCTACCAGGATCGCACCCGGGTGTATCCGCTTGGCGCCGTGCGTCCAGGTGAGCATGTGGTGATCGAGGCGATTGTCGATCATACACAGATCCGTTTCGGACGCCGCCGTTCGCTGCTGGTACAGGTCAGTGACGGCACAGGCACACTCATGCTGCGTTTTTTCTACTTCTCCAATGCGCAAAAAGAGTCCTTTCAACATGGCACACGACTGCGCTGCTTCGGTGAAATCCGTAACGGCCCTGCAAGTTATGAGATCGTTCACCCCGAGTACTCGCTGCTCAAGGAGGATCAGGAAATAGAGGTCGATGATACCCTGACCCCGGTTTATCCCTCTACCGAAGGGCTGCAACAGCGCACCTGGCTTGAGTTGACCAAACAGGCCCTGGCGCTGCTCGAGGATGGCGCCCTGTTATCTGAACTGCTGCCGCCATCTCTCGATCCCCTGCTGGCTCAACCGCTTAGCCAGGCGCTGCAGCTGCTGCATCGCCCGCCCCCCGACATCTCGCTGGAGGATCTGCAGGAGGGGGCGCATCCCGCACAACAACGCCTGGTCTTCGAGGAACTTCTCGCCCATCAGTTAAGCCTGCTGCAGATGCGCATGCAGCAGCGCCGACACAATGCCCCCGCCATCGATCTGCAGTCAGCTCTGGCCAATCAACTGCTGAATAATCTACCTTTCTGTTTGACTACCGCCCAGCAGCGTGTGCTCGGAGAGATCATCTCCGACATGAGCCAACCCCACCCGATGCAGCGCCTGGTACAGGGGGATGTCGGCTCCGGCAAGACCATTGTTGCCGCACTGGCTGCACTGCAGGTGATCAGCAGCGGCTATCAGACTGTGATCATGGCGCCGACCGAATTGCTTGCGGAACAGCATCTCAACAGCCTGCAGCAGTGGCTGAAACCGCTGGGTGTTGCGCTGGTGTCGCTGTCGGGCAGTCACAAGGGCAAGGCGCGCGAACAGCGCCTTGAACAAATCGTCAGCGGCGAGGCGCGCCTGATCATCGGTACGCATGCGCTGTTTCAGAGTGACGTGGAGTTCCACTCGTTGGGTCTGGTGGTGATCGATGAGCAGCATCGCTTCGGCGTGCATCAACGCCTGGCGCTGCGGCAGAAGGGTGAAGCTGAGGGCCTGCTGCCGCATCAACTCATCATGACGGCCACGCCGATCCCGCGCACCCTGGCTATGACCGCCTATGCCGATCTCGATCTCTCTGTCATCGATGAACTCCCGCCCGGGCGTATTCCTGTCACGACGGTGGTGCTCTCAGACAACCGCCGCGACGAAGTCATCGAACGTGTACTGCAAGCCTGTCAGCATGGCAGACAGGCCTACTGGGTCTGCACCCTGATCGAAGAGTCTGATGCGCTGCAGGCGCAGGCGGCAGAAGATACCGCGCAGCAATTGCAACAGCAGCTCGCCCAACTGAAGATCTCACTGGTGCACGGGCGCATGAATGCGACGCAGAAAGATACTGCAATGACGGCATTCAAGGCGGGTGAGACCGATCTGCTGGTCGCTACGACCGTCATCGAAGTGGGTGTAGATGTACCCAATGCCAGCCTCATGATCATCGAGAATCCCGAACGCCTGGGCCTGGCGCAGTTGCATCAGTTGCGCGGGCGTGTCGGCCGGGGCTCACAGCAGAGCCACTGCGTGCTGCTCTACCACCCGCCGCTGGGGCAGCAGTCACGACAGCGCCTGGCGGTGATGCGCGACAGCAGTGACGGTTTTGTCATCGCGCAAAAAGATCTGGAGATTCGCGGCCCCGGCGAAGTACTGGGAACCCGCCAGACAGGTGAACTGCAGTTTCGCATCGCCGACGTGGTGCGCGATCAACAACTATTGAGCCGCGTTCAACAGGCGGCAAAAGAGGTAGTGACAAAACATCCGCGGGCAGTCGCACCGTTGATTCATCGCTGGATCGGCCACAAGGTGCGATACAGAGGGGTTTAAGAGAAAGTACTGAGTAGTGAGTAGTGAGGACTGCGTGGTGCAATGCGCTTCGCTTATTGACACCCTACAACCCTTGCCCGGTGCACGGAACGATGATTGTCATTGCGAGGAGTGGAACGACGCGGCAATCTCAAGCAGATTGCCGCGGTCGCTTAGGCTCCCTCGCAATGACGGCATTTTCATAAGATCATTGAGAAGTTACTACATCCCTCTGGCTTTTTTTATCATCTCGTAGGCTTGCTTGATCTGGAAGGTTTTGTCTGCGGCGACCTTCATCATCTCTTCCGGTAGCCCCTTGGAAACCAGCTTATCCGGATGATGACGGCTCAACATGCGGCGGTAGGCTTTTTTCACCTCGCTGTCCGAAGCTGATTTGTCGACGCCAAGCAGTTCGTAGGCATCGTTGATCGTCGCCGCAGATGTTGCGGCAGAGGGTTTGCGGCCCTGATGCTGCTCGCCTGCAAAGTGCCCTGAGGCTTTAACCAGGTAGACGATGGCGCGGTATTCGGCCTGACGAATCCCCAGATGCCTGCACACCAGCAACAGAATTTTCTCTTCCGCCGAATGCATCACCCCGTCGCTGAGGGCAACCTGCACCTGCACCTCGATAAAGATGCGCAGCAGATTTCTTTGCCGGCCCAGCTGATGCTTGAACTGATCCAGCACTCCAGCAAGATCGAACTCCGCCCTCTTTCCCTGCTGGAAAAGCGCCATCGCCAATTTACGCTGCTCTACATCCAGATCCATCTGCTGCATCAGCGCTTCGGCGACCTGGATCTCATCAGGCGTCACGCGGCCATCGGCCTTGGCGATATGCCCCATGACGGAAAAGGTCGCCGTAAAAAAGGCAGTCTGTATCAGCTCTCTTTGATCCGCATCAAGTTCAGGTCCTTCAAGCCTGGCAACATTCAGCCCCTTGTCGATCTGATGCCCCATGACCGCACCAAGCAGCGCACCTATCGGCCCGCCAAGCATGAAGCCGAATGTTCCACCAAGCAGTTTTCCCCACCAACCCATCACTTTACCTCAATCTTTATATTCAGCCGCACGGCGGGCATCGCCGCGCACCTTGTCAGCAGGATAACGCTGTTCATTGATCTCAATTTTTTTATTCGCTGCCGCGACCAGGTCGATATCGAGACGCTCTGCGCAGCGGATCAGGAAGATCAGAATGTCCGCCATCTCCATCGCCACTTCATCATGCTTGCTGCCTGAGAGGTTGTAGCTCTGCTCCTCTGTGAGCCATTGAAAATGCTCGACCAGTTCGGCTGCTTCGGCGATCAGCGCCATGGAGAGGTTCTTCGGCGAGTGAAACTGCTCCCAGTCACGGCTTTGGGCAAAAGCCTTGAGGCGCAGGTTCAAAGCATTCAATGAATCTTCTGTCATGCTCTCATCCCGGCCGGCCATCCACTCTTGGTTTGATCAGCATCGCTGCATAGTAAAACACAAACACCAGGAAGGCGAGAAACCATAAGCCACCTGCCAGGTGGACCATAAAATAGTAGTTTTCAGCAAAGGCAGGAATCGCCGGCAGCAAGCGAAACAGCGGCGTCAGCAGAATCAACACGAATGCAACGATCAGCGCCGTGGAGTGTTTCAACTCCCTGCCCGTGTGACCGAGGATTACGCGGCTCATCATGCCCAGCGTGAGAATGCCAAAGGCCCCGGAAGTCAATGCATGGGCAGCGTAACTGCTGGTTGTCCATCCCATCGCCGTCATGAAATGCATCAACAGACCTATCGGCACCCACAGAAATCCGAGGTAGAGAATCCATAACAGCGGCACCCGCCACAAA
The DNA here is from genome assembly GCA_034717755.1 of Pseudomonadota bacterium. Classification (GTDB taxonomy): domain Bacteria; phylum Pseudomonadota; class Gammaproteobacteria; order Chromatiales; family Chromatiaceae; genus Sva-25. The sequence continues at coordinate 3,951 of JAYELV010000193.1, forward strand.
GCCTTGAGATGCCAACCGGCAGCACGCACAGCCAGCAACACCGCAGCTAGCAGCGCTGCGCTACCACTGATGATGTCATCGCCAAAAAAAGTGTAATAGAGCGCCCATGCACAGGTGACAATCGTTCCGGCGAGTTCCAGTGCATGATTGTCGCGTGTGGCTCCTCTCTGCCCGGTTCCCATTTCGATAAAAAAGGGAATAACCCGCGTACCCATCACCATGATCAGCACCACGATCAACGCTATCGCCATGCGCTGACCGATGATGGCTGTATCAGCAGTCAGGCCGAGCAATTGCAGATGCATCAGCAGGTTTGCAACAAAGAGCCCCAGTACGATGGGAGCGAAGATCATATTCTTGTACTGCTTGACACGCAGCACAGGGATGGCCACGGCAATCCCTGAAAACAGCAGAAACGAGAGATCGATAACCGCGATCCACACACCGGCAACCGCTGTAAATGGCAGCAGCCTTGCAATGATCCATACTCCGGTCAACGCAGCCAACCAGGCGCCATGCAGTGTCTGCACCCCGGTCCAGTTGCGGCTGGCAGTGAGCAGAAAACCGACGATGACGACCGAGGTATAGCCCAGCAGCATCTCATGGATATGCCACCAGTTGCCCGGATAGTAGACGGGCCTCGCCATCCAGCCTGAAAACATCATCAGCCATAGCGACATCAGCACTACAGCGGAGACTCCCGCGAGCAGGAAAAATGGGCGAAAACCCAGCTCAAACAGGGCGAAACGCTTCAGCGTAGGTTGCTGTTCATTGATATTCAGAAGCGCCATTTGGGCATCCTTCATTCTCCAGTTTACAATATGTCATCTCGATGCAGACTCCCAAATGTCATCTCGAACGCAGTGAGAGATCTTAGTGCTCTGTGCGGCAAGATCCCTCGTCGTTCGTTCCTCACTTCCCTCGGGATGACAGTGGAAAGTGTAAACTACTTTCAAGGCATGATGAAGGATGTCAAAAAAACATTAGCCACAGATGGACACAGATCATTAGGCTCTTAATCTGTGAGGCTGTAAAATCTCAAAAAATAAATCCGTGCATTGAATACATCTTGTTAAAACAGATGTCATTGCGAGGGAGCCTAAGCGACTGTGGCAATCTCCAAGCCGGATTGCCGCAGTCGCTTAGGCTCCTTCGCAATGACGGATTCTCATGGGATTATTGAGAAGTTACCCTTATCTGTGTCTATCTGTGTGCATCTGTGGATAAAAAAGTCAGTTAGGAATTCTCAACAGAGACTGACGCCATCTTCTCTTTGGCGCGTTGAATCGCCGCCCGGACCTGCCGGGGCGCGGTGCCGCCGATGTGATCACGCGCCGCAACTGAGCCTTCCAGCGTGAGCACCTCGAAGACATCCTTATCGATCACATCAGAGAATTGCTGCAGCTCGCTCAACTCCAGTTCTGACAGATCACACTCCTTGTCAACACACAACGCCACTGCTTTTCCAACCACTTCATGGGCGTCGCGAAACGGGATTCCCTTGACCACCAGGTAGTCGGCAAGATCTGTTGCGGTAGCGAAGCCGCGCATTGCAGCCGCACGCATATTGTCATGCCGACAGGAGATCGCAGGAATCATGTCGGCGAAAATTTTCAGACACCCCTTGAGGTTGTCAACAGTATCGAACAGCGGCTCCTTGTCCTCCTGGTTATCCTTGTTATAGGCCAGCGGCTGGCTCTTCATGAGGGTCAGCAGCGCCATCAGATGACCGAAGATGCGCGCACTTTTTCCGCGGATCAGCTCCGGTACATCCGGATTCTTCTTCTGCGGCATGATGCTGGAGCCGGTGCAGAAACTGTCTGAGAGCTCGATGAAAGCAAACTGCGCCGAGGACCAGATGATCAGCTCTTCGGAGAAACGCGACAGGTGCATCATCAGGATACTGGCTGCACTGGCAAACTCGATGGCAAAGTCACGATCGGAGACCGCATCCAGTGAATTCTCTGCAGGCGCACCGAACCCCAGCAGTTCAGCTGTCAAATCGCGATCGATCGGGTAGGTGGTTCCCGCCAGCGCCGCAGCGCCCAGCGGCATGATGTTCATGCGCTTGCTGCAATCTGCAAGACGGCTGATATCTCGCGACAGCATCTCGAACCAGGCCATCATGTGATGTCCGAAGGTGATCGGCTGGGCTGTCTGCAGATGGGTGAAGCCGGGCATGATGGTATCGGCCTCCTGCTGCGCCATCTTCAGCAGTGCTGTTTGCAGACGGCGAATCTCACTGCTGATCTGCTCGATTTCATCACGCAGCCACAGGCGGATATCCGTCGCCACCTGGTCATTGCGCGAACGCCCGGTATGCAGCTTTTTACCGGCGATGCCGATTGCATCCGTCAGCGCCGCCTCGATGTTCATGTGCACGTCTTCCAACGCGACGGACCATGGAAATGACCCTGCTTCGATTTGCGCCTTGATAGCATTCAGGCCATCGATGATGCTCTGCTTCTCCTCCCCGCTGATGATGCCCTGTCTGGCAAGCATGGTTGCATGCGCGATGGAACCTGCAATGTCCTGGGGAGCAAGCCGCCGGTCGAATTCGACCGATGCAGTAAACGCCTCGACGAATGCATCGGTTGGTTCATTGAAGCGCCCGGCCCAGAGTCTGTTATCACTCATAGATATTATTCAATAAGGAGAATCAAAACAGAGGCAGATTACACTATATGCAATAGAAAAGCCCCTGAATCTCTGATGGAAAATTAATAGTGATAAACTCTGCATATCCCATTTAATAACCCTGCTGCCTGCCCATCTCACAGCCGCGGGTCTTGTCGAAGCTGATGAATTTCGTCGGCACGAAAACAGTTATCGGATCGATGCCATCCATCTGGCTCTCTTTTTTCAGGTAGCCTTCCACCTTGATGTAAACATCATCTTTTTCAGGCATCCCGAGCGCTGCATATTTTTCAGCCAATTCAGCGTGGACACCCGTTTCTGATACATAATACTTCATCTGCTCATCACAATCGAAGAACTCGGCGATCCCTGCATAGACTCTGTAATCCCCGCTATACTCTTTGCTTGTGTAACCACTATGCTGCATGTCACAAGATGCGAGGAACAGAGGCAGGATGGCAAGCAGCAAGATTGCTTTTAATGAACACATAGAGTCACCGGCCTTCAATGGGGCGATGCCTGCGGGGAGGAACTCTCCACTGCTGGCGAATCAACAGCATCATCTTTCACTGCGCCATGTTTCGGCATGCTGTGCATGGCGTCATCCGGCTTCTTGCCCAGCGCTTCTGTTTGCGCATTTTCTGCCAGTTCCATGGCTTCCAGTTTGGCATCGATGTACTCGTTGAGTTTTTCCGCCTGCTTCATCTCAGGGTTCAGCCTGAGGGCTTCATCCGCCATCGCTTTCGCCATATTGAATTTTGATTGATGCAGGTAGGCAATGCTCAGACCTGCAAACAGTCTGGAGTTTTCCGGATCTAATGTAATCGCTTCCTGGTAAGCAGGAATAGCCTCTACTGTCTTGTTCTGCAACAGTAAAAACCCTGCGAGGGTTGCACGAGCTGCTGCAGATTCAGGGTTTTCCTCTATCGCCTTTCTAAATTCCGCATCGGCCAGATCCGGCTTTTTTTCAGCCCACAGTTTTCTACCTGCATCCAGTCGCGCCTGCGCCGCATCTGGTTTTACATTGGGGCTGTTTTGCTGCTCATTTGATTGCGACTGCTCGTTCTGCTTCTGTTGTTCGGCATATGCAGGCACACTCAAGGCAGCCGTTATCAATAATATTGCAAGGATTTTTGTCATTGAGATTCTCGCTGAATAAAAAAAAGCCCTCTCCACACACTGACACGGAGAGGGCCCTGTAATGTATTACTGAACTTAACTTAGAGTCAAGCTCGCAGCAACACTATTTTGCATACTTCTTCTTGGCGTCTTCAACGGCCGCCTTACGCAGAGCTTTCTGCTTATCGGTGAGCTTGTCGAGATACCACATGTGGTTCGATGAGTTCAGGACCTCATCGATCTTGGCCTGCAACGCCTTGGCTGCCGCTTTCTTCTTGGCATCGCCGGAAGCGGAGCCTTTTGCCACCAGGTCCTCCAACTGCGGGATCATCTTGGTGTAAAAGTGCTTGGCCAGATCGTAGGTGCCATGCCAGTGCGTATAGTCCGGCGCCATCATCGATGCCGCCATACGTGCGCGACGTCCCTCGTGATGCCACAACTCGAACCAGGTCCAGTCCAGCTTGTTGCTGAATTTGGCCGGTTTCAGCAGAGGCTTGGCTGCTTTATAGAGCTCTTTTCCAGGCGTGCCGAACTTCTCGTTATAGAGAGCGACCAGGCCGTCATACTGGATATAGAAAGACTCGATATACTCCTCGCTGTGGCAGGCGGAGCAGACATCTTTCATATTGTCACGGCGATCTTCCCAACCGATTGCGGCGGAAGGCGAGCCCATCTTCTTGTCCGTCACTTCCGGACGTACAGAGAGTGGCGGCCTGTTGTTCCAGGAGATGCGCAGACCGACGTTATGGTTGACATCCTGCTTCCTGGTGGCGCTCATGTGACATGTCGCACAGGTGGGACCGGAGAAGTAATCCTCACCGGGAATCCACTTGGGATTGTCAAGATTCATGTCTTCCTTATGAGCTTTATATTGAATGCCGTGCTTGGACTCCTCATAGATCTCTTTTTGCGGATGGTCAGGGCCGAGATGGCATTTTCCGCAGGTGTCAGGTTCACGCGCCTGTGCAACAGAGAACTGGTGACGGGCATGACATGCGGTACAGGCGCCTTCGGAGCCATCGGGGTTGATGCGTCCGATGCCGGTATTCGGCCAGGTTGCAGGATCCAGCTGCCCATCTTTGAGCACCTTCACCTGGGAGCCGTGACACTGCCAGCAGCCGTTGACAGCCGCTGCTGAATTGCCTTCGGGGAAACCTTCGGTTATCAGTCCGCTGTTGCCTTCGACGACTTCCGCCAGCAGGTTGTCCAGTGAAGCCATGATCCGTCCTGCCTTGACGTGATGCGACTCGCTGTTCTGCTTCACCTCTTTTGCATGACAGTTTTCACAATCTTTTGGCGAAACAATAATGGAGATGCTCTTTTTGACTTTTTCGTCATCGTGAATATAGGCGTCTACATCGTCATCATTAGCCATGTGGCACTCATAACAACCGACTTTGGCGCGGTAGTGTTTGCTGGCGCCCCATTGCTGGGTGATGCCGGGGTTGTTTTTCTTGTGGCATTTAACACACTGTTTTGTCTCTTCGCTCATCTCTTTTGGTGGCGCATCGACTGAAGCCAGCACCGGATTGGCGCTGAACAGCAGAAATGCAGCGAGTGTTATCAAGCTTTTCATAGCTTAATCTCCTGTTTTGATTATGGTTTTAGCCTCACTCCAGCTCATGCCGCACAACATGCATTTTCGGGACTGTGGCTCATACAAGACAATAGAGAGATGAATTGAAGGGAGAATACAGCCTCCTGACGCCCTTCTGATCATCCAGTATTGATCGTCGTTCGTGAAGGGTAATGCATTCCCCCTCAAGAGTATTTAACATAGATTGATTTTTATCAAAATGTAAGTAAAAATAGTGTCCCACATTGATAAAAAAACTGTTTTATTGATTTAAATCAATAAAACGGGCTGTTACAAAGATCCATAGATACCTAAGATAGAACCATCTAGTTCGAGTATCTAGAAAATGGCCGCTCCACAATCAGATGAGTTCTGTATTTTAATGAACAAAAGACCAAATCTTCAACAGTGCGCTGACCCGCAGACCGAGTGCATTACATGCCCGATTCGAAAAATGGCATTGTTTCGCGGTATTCCCGAAGAGGAACTCGGCTGGACGCAGGAGTTTCGTGATGCTCAGTATCTGCTGCCCGCAAGAAAGACTCTCTATCGGGAGGGCGATATTGCACACTCGATCTATACCCTCTTCGATGGCTGGGTAATTCTTTTCAAGATCCTCGACAACGGTAAACGCCAGGTCCTGCGTTTTGTGCTTCCAGGCGATTTTTTTGGCTTCCAGGTCAACGGTACCGGAGCAGCGGCAGGATACACGCATGGCGCACTAGCACTGGTCGAGAGCACGCTGTGCGCTTTTCCACGCACCCGCTTGCGTTCGATGATGGAGAAACAGCCGCAACTGGCGATCGGGCTTGCCGAGATGGGGATGCATGACATGACCCTGTGTCAGCACCACCTGATCGGTACCGGGCGTAAAAATGCCCGCGAGAGCATCGCTTTTCTATTGCTGGAACTCTTCTACAGGGTGCGCATGCAGATGCTAAATGGTTTCGATGAAGCCACTGATTCGATCATCTTTCCCCTCACCCAGGAAGATATAGGCGACGCTATAGGGCTGACTTCCGTACATGTCAACCGGGTGCTCAAGGAGATGGAGAGAGAGGGATTGATCCGCTGCCAGAGAAAACGCCTCACGATTCTAGGGGAAGAGGCGCTGATGGAGATCGGCCAGTTTGACCCCGGCATGATAGCGCCGAAAGAGCTGGTTTAACCGGCAATCCTCAATGTTGGAGGATTCTCACCACGAAGGACACGAAGAGCACGAAGGGATTATATTATCCGGTTATTCTTCGTGGTCTTCGTGAGCTTCGTGGTAAAAGTCTTTTAAAATGCCGGCACTCAATTGATGCGGTTAAAAACCTATAACTCCAGAACTGCATCCATCTCCACGCCGGCGTCTTTCGGCAGAGCGGCGACGCCAATGGCGGCACGCGCCGGATAGGGCTCCTCAAAATATTCCGCCATCACTTCGTTGACCAGCGGAAAATTGCCCAGATCGGTGAGGAAAACGTTCAGCTTGGCCACATCAGCCAGTGAACCACCTGCAGCTTCCGCCACCGCCTGCAGATTGTCAAAAACACGCTTGATCTGCGCCCGCATATCTCCCTGTACCATCTCCATGCTCTCCGGCGTCAGCGGTATCTGTCCTGAAAGATAAACGGTGGTATTGACCTTGACAGCCTGTGAATAAGTCCCTATCGCCTGCGGCGCCTTGTCAGTTTGAATGATTTCTCTGTTCATAAACGAATTCCTAAAACTTAAAACTTAAAACCTAAAACCTGCCTGCCATCGCTTGCGCAACCTCGATAGCTGCGACGAGACTGCCAATCTCCGCCCCTCCTGAGCCTGCCAGATCCAGCGCAGTGCCATGATCGACCGAGGTGCGCACGATTGGAAGTCCGAGGGTAATATTGACAGCCCGGCCAAATCCCATGTGTTTCAGCACCGGCAATCCCTGATCATGATACATGGCGACAACGGCATCGGCATGCTGCAGATAACGCGGGGTAAAGAGTGTGTCGGCCGGCAACGGCCCGTGACTGGAAATCCCCTCTTGCCGCAGGTCCTCCAGCGCCGGCGCTATTATTTCCAGCTCCTCTGAACCCAGATGACCGCCTTCACCGGCATGCGGATTGAGTCCGCACACAAGAATTTCCGGAGAGTCGATGCCAAACCTGCCCTGTAGTTCCTGATAGAGGATGCGCATCACTTTTTTCACAAGCTCGCTAGTAATCGCAGCAGGAACCTCCGCCAGCGGCAGATGCGTTGTCATCAACGCAACCCGCAGCCCCTCGCAGGCCAGCATCATCACCGGGTAACCTCCCGTTTGCGCCGCGATATACTCGGTATGGCCGCTAAAGGAGAAACCGCCATCATTGATGACGCCTTTATGCACCGGGTTGGTCACCATGGCGGCAAAGTCGCCGCTGAGACAGCCTTTGACAGCGATATCCAGAGTTTGCAGCACCATTGCGCTGTTTACAGCATTGAGTTTTCCAGCAACGACTTCGCCGGGAAACGCGACCGGCAGCAGATTCATGACGCCTGATTGAGACACCATGCGACTGTCTGCTGCATCGAGAAGATGCAGGGAGAGGGGCAGATCAAGCTGCTGCGCCCTGTGCGTGAGTACAGCAGGATCACCGATGAACAGCAGTTCAGCCTGCTGTTGCTGTATTAGTTGTATGCAGAGATCCGGGCCAATGCCCGCCGGCTCCCCGCATGTCACTGCAATGCGTCGCTTCACTCGGCAGGATCCAGAAACTTCTCCACATAGGCCTGCTGGCGCAACCTGCGCGTTAGCAGGTTGACGCTCTCTTCGATTTTGCGCTGCTGGATTTTTTCACGAGCCGCTTCACGAGCCGAAGTATCGGCGCCTTGATGTTTACGCCTAGCCAACACTTTCAGAATATGCCAGCCGAACGGAGACTGAAATGGCTGGCTGACCGTATTGACCGGGGTACTATCCATGATTTTCTGAAACTGGGGTGTTGCCACACCGGGCGACAACCAGCCCAGGTCTCCACCATTCAATGCCGAGGCGGTATCATCAGAAAATGCACGTGCAATATCAGAAAAAGATTCACCTGCATTGATACGCGAGCGAAACTGCTGCAGTTCCATTTTCGCAGCCTTGTTGGATCGTGTCTCGCCGGTACGCAGCAGAATATGCTGCGAGTGTATTTGTGTCACAGTTGTGGATTTCCCGGATTTTCCATACAGCGCCAGATAATCGTCAATTTCTGAATCCGTGACCTGAACCAGGCTGCTGAGCATTTGCCGCTGAAAATTCCGCTGCAGCAGCTGCGCGGCGATGTTGCTGCGCAACTCCCCATAATCCTGCCCCTGTTCTTTCAGCACCTCTTTAAGAAATGCCACCGTGATATCATTCTGAGCCGCTATCATGGCGACAGCTTCATCGATCTCGGCTTCGGTCACCTTGACGCCACTCTTTTTGACCGCCAGCTGCTGCGCCTTGTTCGAGATCAGCTTTTCCAGCACCTGGTCTTCGTGCTTTTGCCTGGAAACACCGGCAGGTCTCGGGGTACCACGCAGCGCCCGGTTAAATTCCGAACGCAAGATCACATCATCGTCAACCACGGCAACAATCTCGTCAATCTGACGGGCAGCCTGCAGCGGCAGCGACATCAGCAGCATGGCTGCAACTATCAATATTCGTGTTATGTTCATAACAAAAGTTTCCTAAAACCTAAAACCTAAAACTTTTGTAACTATTCAGTACCTGCTAATTCGCCACTGTTTCCAGGCATATCTTCCGGAAAACGCCGTGAATACATCCATGTAGGCTCG
>JAYELV010000194.1:0-3380 GCA_034717755.1 Pseudomonadota bacterium
AATCTCAAAAGCGCCGTGCTGGAACGCCGTGGAGACGCCATCCGCTTTCACCCCACGCTGCTTGAGTTCGCCGGCCACTACCGCTATGAGCCGCGTCCGGTTGCTGTTGCGCGTGGTAATGAAAAGGAGTTGATTTCATACTACACCTCTACCGTACTGTCAGACACAAATGGTTCTTTCTCTCGCTTGCGGCTATGCTGCCACTGATATTTCTGTGGTGGATTATCCCCCGGCGGCTCGTAAAGATACTCGCTGCGTTCCGAGTAAGCATGCGCTTTGAGTTTACCCTGTTGCCGCCATCTTTTCACCGTGGACGGCTGAATATTGAGCCGCTGAGCCATCTCTTCCTTGGTCAGCATTCCAGCCTCACGAAGTCGCTCATAACGGCTCTTGAGATGATAGTCCCTGCGTAACCGCGCAATGATTCCGTGGTGAAAAACGTGCTTCCAGCCGGACAGCAGACCCTGTTCATTGAGCCGTTCGGCAATCTGCCGATCGGTGTAATGCTCGAGCAGGCGGTCGATCTCATCGATGACGCGCTGGTCGGTCTGGCGCAATTGCCAGCTCGATTGAGGCAGCGGCAAATTCAAGCTACGCGTCTTGCCACCACGGAAACGGACGTGAACATGGATCTGCTTCGCTTTGAGCAGGGTGACGTCCTCGATGAGCAAGCGTAGCAATCGCTTGCGTTCCCGCTGGGGCGTAGCCTGATCGTTCCAGACCTGCGGGAAGTCTTTCGCCAGGGCAAGGATACTCGCTTTCTGCTTTTCGTTCAGGCATTGCTGATCGCGCTGGCTTTGACGTTCATAGTCATCCTGCGCAGTCTGTAATGCCCGCAGTTTTTCATTCCATTCCGCCTCCAGGACATCAGCCACCAGACGGTTGTCGGGGTCCACCCGATGGTAACGCCGGCGGGCCAGATCCACCTCATAGCGGGCCCGCTCCACTTGTTGCCGACGCAAGGCATCAGCCTCTTGCACACGCGCACGCAGCTCCTGCTCGATGGCCAAGGCAACTTGCAGGTTGCCAGGTGTGAGCACCTCCAGCAACAAGCGCCCAATCGCCTCATCGATACCGGCGCCGGGAACCTGTTGGCAGATCGGTCTCCCGTGCTCGATGCCATGGCGTTGGCACAGGTAGTTCGGCGCCAGCTGTTGCCCCAGACTGGTGTAGCGCACACTCATGCGGGTACCGCACTTACCACACAGCACGAGCCCTTGCAGCAGGGCAACCCCCTCGCGGGGCGGGCCTTTGCGTCGTTCCTCACCGTGCGCCTGAGCATTGTCGCGCAACCGCTGCTGGTTGGCCTCGAAGGTCTCCCAGGTGATATAACCGGCATGGGTGTCGGGCAGCACGATCTGCCATTGATCGCGTCCGAGTTTTTGGACGTGGCTGTGGCCATCTATCCCTTTGCGGGTACGGCTGCGGCCATAGACAAAGGCTCCGGCGTAGCGCGGATTATGCAGGATGCGCAACACCTGCGAGTGGCGCATCTCCCCCCAGAGGATTCGGCCTTTACCGAGTCCCGCATGGAGGCGTGTCGGGAACTTAAGACCTTGATCCCGAAAGGTCTTGACGGTTGCCGTGGCCGATCCGCACCGCTCGAAGGTCTCGAACAGCAGCCGGAGCGCGCCCCGGATCTGTTGGTCCGGATCGAGGATCGGGTGATCCTCGTCATCATACGTCAAACCGATGGGCAGGCGCATCTTCAGCTCTCCGCGGCGCGCGGCGTTCAACACGCCCCCGTGCAAGCGGGCATGTAGTACGTGGAGTTCTGCCTCGCTCATGGTTCCCTTGAGGCCCAGGAGCAAACGGTCATTGAAATGGCCTGGATCATAGATGCCGTCTTCATCGAGGATCAAAGTCTCGCTCAGGGCGCATATCTCCAACAGGCGGTGCCAGTCCATGGAGTTGCGCGCCAGACGCGAGACCTCCAGTCCCATGACGATGCCGGCCCGCCCGAGACTGACCTCGGTCACCAACTGCTGAAAACCTTCCCGATCACGCTCGGCTCCAGAATGCCCCAGGTCCGTGTCGATCACATGGATCCGCTCAGTCGGCCAGCCAAGTGCGATGGCGCGTTGGCGTAAAGCGTACTGGCGCCGCGTGCTTTCGGTGTTCTCAAACACCTGGCGCACCGTTGACTGTCGAATGTATAACCAGGCATCGCGGCATAGATGTTCAGCCTTGATCTTGTGAGCCCATTCACCTGACATGAGAAACCTCCTGAAGCACAGATAGCGTCATAGTAGCCATGATTTGAATCACTTCCCCGCCTAGCCGCGTCGGACAATTGAGTCGGGGCGCCTCGGCAGGACCCAGCCGATCATGGTTCGGCACATCGCTCAGAGCTGCGCACCAGGCACGCATCCCCTGACGCAGCAGTAAGGCCCACCCCTCACCCGTGATCTGAGCCGACGCACCCAGCGCACACATGCGCAACGTCTCGTAACGCTCGACCGTCTCGAGAAAAGAGTTGGTGCCTATTTGCTCAAGCTGCTGCGTTTTTTTTTCGGCCCGACCAGGGCGCGCTCGAGGGTGCGCTGATGAACGCGTATACCAAAGTGCTGCGCGAGGCGCTCGATCAACTCCTCGAACGAAATGTCCGGTTCTTCCGAGCGGATTGTCCGCACATAATCCAACACCGCTTTGGTCAGCTTGTGCGCGCCCTTCGGACCGCGCTTGTGCGGCAACAGGCCATTGAGTCCGTCTTCCCGAAGAAGCCTGTCGGCTTTGTAGTAGGAGACCCGCGAAAACCCAAAACTGTACGCGGCACGGGTCACCGTCCAGCCGTCGCTGTGTACACGTCGCAACATCTCGTATTTCACCTGCAGAAGATCGTCGGCATCGAAGAAGGCGTTTTCCTGGAACAGGGGATCGCGAACTCCCTCGGGATGGGGGTTGAGTGTGTCGTTGTTGTGCAGCATGCGCTGCTTGAAGGATTTTTTCATCAGCCGAGGTCAAATAAAGTGTTAATATAATTATATACATCTTACAGGCATATTCAAGTGCGTTAATTGATATAGTGCGTATGCATACGATTATTATCGTATGTTTCGCGCAAATCTTTGCTGCAATGCGATGATTGGACATAATTAGGTTAACACATGCGGCGTAATTTACTTTACAGTATGTGAGTCCAGCGCTCTCAGGGTAGGAGGCAGCGTTCATGCTTTCCGCCTCCCTATCCATCGACTGAGCTCAGCAAGAGAAGCGCTGTGAAAATAGCTCCGACCGGCGGCGATGCTCACGAAGGGGTCTGCCGCTGAAACGCTTGTCCAGGCGGCGGGAAGTGATTTCAGCTGCTCTTGGTCATCGTAGTAATAGACCCGGTCTTCGCCCCAGGTCTGGCGGTGATCGAGCAGCTCGAAATGCTGACC
>JAYELV010000195.1:0-3336 GCA_034717755.1 Pseudomonadota bacterium
GCGCCGGCGGAAAGAATCTACACGGCGAAAGCCGGCGTTGATGAGAAACGTTTCCACCCTGATATCGACGCAGTTCAATTAAAAAAGCAGTTGGGAATACCACTCGATCACACTGTAGTCGCCAATATTGGCATGATCCGGCGCGACAAGGGACAGCTCTATTATGCTAAAGCCTGCAACCAACTCCTCGACGCACAGCAGAATCTCAGTTGCATTCAAGTCGGTGAAGCAACACTGCAGACAAAAAATTATAAAGCAAAAGTAGTACGAGAAATTCAACAGGGAGGGCATGCCGACAGATTTCATTTTCTTGGCTATCATGATGATATTGAAAATTACCTGGCGATGGCGGACATCGTGGTCATCGCCTCCATTGGCACAGAGGCGCAAACACGCCTCGTCTCCCAGGCCTACCTGATGAAAAAAGCAGTGGTCGCAACACGCATCGGGGGGCTTCCAGAGATGGTGCATGACCGCGAGACAGGGTTGTTGAGTGAGGAAAAAAGCGGGGAGGCGCTCGCCGCATCGATTCAGCAGCTGCTTGATGACAGGCAATTGCGAACAGAGCTGACGGACAGCGCCTATGCCTATGCGCTGCAGCACATGACCATCGACCTGATGATGCAGGAGATGATCAGCGTGTACGAACAAACCCTGACATCCAACGGAGACTCATAGGATGCTGCTGAGGATCAAGTCCTGCCGCAACAATGAGCGATCAATAACCTCTCTTCTGCCCACACCAATATGCGCATTCTGATTATAAAGTTGAAACATATCGGTGATACCCTGCTGATGACGCCCACGATTCGATGGCTCAGGGAAGAGTATCCTGACGCGGTCATTGATGTCGTGATCAGAAGCGGCTGTGAGTCGGTGCTGGCGAACAACCCGGACATTTCAAATATTTTCCTGGTGGCACGGCCTGAAACCGACAAGAGATCATGGAGCGACACAGCGGGGAGCTTGCAAACCGCATTAAAGATATTGACTGGTCCCAGGTACGACTATGCATTCGACCTCTCCAACTCTGATCGCGCCAAGCAGCTGGTGCTTTTATCCCGGGCGAGGATTCGGGGGATCAATGACAGGGATACCCGGCTTGGCGTCAAACGCAAGCTGTTCAACGCCTTCTCCTCATTCCCCTGGAAAGAGAGCCACCAGGTTGAAAAAGACTTTCGCACGGTAGCCGACATATTCGGCAGCCAGGCAGAGCCCGGGCCGCTGGTGATGCTGCCGCCTGCCGACACCTCCGCAATGGAAGCAGCTTTACCGGATATAGAGCTGGACAAGCCCTATGCCGTTTTCCACCCAACCAGTCGCTGGGCATATAAGCAGTGGGATCAACTCCGCTGGGCTGAACTCGCCGCATGGCTGCAGAAAGAGAGAGGGCTGCAGATCATTCTTTCGGTTGGTCCGGATGCGAAAGAGGTCGAATATGCCGACAGCATCAGGCATGCCTGTAGTGGCGTCGTTTCCACAGGAGGCCGGCTTCCCCTGCCCCAAATTGCAGCCCTGCTACAGGGCGCACATCTCTTTGTCGGCATCGATACTGCTGTGATGCATCTTTCCGCCGCCATGCAGACCCCGACAATCGCACTTTTCGGAGCCAATAATGAGCGCAACTGGAGACCGTGGAAATGCCATCACCGATTGATCCCCGGTGACTGCAGTTGCAAGAGGAACAAAAAAATGATTTGTGACAAGTCACGCATCCTACCCTGCATGGACGCAATTTCGCTGCAGCAGGTTACCGAGAATATCGAGATACTGCTTGATGATTGATGTAGTATTGTAATCTCTCAATACTCCCGAGCATTATCTGAATTTGCGCAGGGTCACGACCAGCCTTTCAGGGACGCGTAAATACATCCCTGTAAGCTCTGATAAAACATCCCTGTTTTCGACCGCCATGGAAGGCGGAAGTGCCGGAAATGCAGGAGCATTTTTTCGGCGGAAAGCCCTGAAAAGCAAGTCCCAACCCTGCTTCCTTGCACGGAGGTATTGAAAAATTACAGAGTATTCCAACAACTTCGTGCATCGAAATAAGCTTTTTCCGGAAATTAATGAATAACCAACCTCTACATATTGTGCATACCGAAGCCTCCTGTGGTTGGGGCGGTCAGGAGATACGTATTCTCAGCGAGGCAACTGGACTGCGGGATCGTGGCCATCGTGTCGAACTGCTGTGCCCCGGAGATGCGCCGATTTTTTCAGCCGCCCGCGACCTGGGATTGACAGCAACAGCACTCGATATTGGGAAAAAAAACCTTCCCGGCCTGTCAGCCCTGCGCGACTGGTTAAAGAGACATCCGAAAGTCGACATTCTCAATACACACAGCTCTACAGACAGCTGGCTCTCCGCAATCGCCTGCAAGAGTCTCTCTAATAGCCCTGTCATGGTCCGCACCAGGCACATCTCAGCAGCAGTACCCGGGAATATCCCTACTCGCTGGCTCTATACCAGGGCATCCCGGCATATTGTCACGACCGGTGAGAAACTGCGCCGCACCCTAATCGAGGATAACCGTTTTCCCGGTGAAAACATCACCTCGGTTCCAACCGGGGTTGATCCTGAAATCTATCGGCCGGGTGATAAAATTGCAGTCCGGAAAATACTGAATCTGCCCATCGATACACCCGTCATCGGGATTGTTGCCACACTGCGTAGCTGGAAAGGTCATCAATATCTCCTTGAAGCCGTTAAAAAACTGAACCGGCCTGACCTTCTTCTGCTCATCGTCGGCGATGGACCTTATCGGTCCAAGATCGACCTTGCTATCGAGAATCTGGGCATTAGCCATCAGGTGCGCCTGGTAGGCAATCAAAAGGAGGTCACCCCTTGGTTGCAAACGATGGACCTTCTTGCCCTGCCGTCCTGGGCAAATGAAGGAGTTCCCCAATCAATACTGCAGGCCATGATGTGTGCGCTTCCAGTCATCTCAACTCCAGTCGGAAGTATAGAAGAGGCTGTCATCAATGGAGAGACAGGAGCCATTATTCCCGAAAAAGATGCAGGCGCTCTCGCTGCAGCAATTGCAGAGCTGCTGGATCATCCCGAGCATGCGCAAGCTCTTGGTGAGGCGGGATTGAAGCGCGCCCATGATCACTTCTCCCGGGAAAACATGCTCAATCGCATGGAGGGGATTTTCTCCGATCTCGCAAGAGGATAAGATATGCGCGTCATCCCCGACTTTTTTTGGCCAATTACCCAAATCCTGGTGCTGGAACTCGATCATGAAAATATTATATGTCTACAGTGGAAAGGCTCGATCAGGTGGGCTGGATCTTGTGGTGCGCCAGGAGTTACAAGCATTGGTGGAAGCCGGAAACAGC
>JAYELV010000196.1:0-3334 GCA_034717755.1 Pseudomonadota bacterium
AGCAGTGGTCACCAGAATATCCCTTCGCTTCTCACCCAAATCTGACAGATGCGCTCCACCATACTTCAACCGCGGATAGATGCGCTCTGTGCTGCCATCCTCCTGCATCACCATCTCCTTTGTATAGAGCGTGGTGGCGAATGGCGCGGAGTAGCTCTTCTCCTGCTGTTCGCGCAGCGGCGTGACCATGGTGTCGAACAGACTCAGCACTTCACCTGGATTGGCTGCATCATCACCGCTGCGAAAATGAATCGAGTCGAGCAGACCGATGAGTATAAAAGCGCCGAGCACAACGCCGGCGCCGACCGCCATGGGGGAGCGAAAAACACGCTGCCAGGGTTCACGCAGGTGGCGGCGCCTGCCTGCATAACGAATGAACAGTAGCGTCAGTAGCACCAGCAGCCACAGCAGCATATCGGTCCACAGGAAAACGAATTCCGGCATCACTGCAGCCTCACGCGTGGGTCGACGATGGTATAGGAGATATCCGTCAGGATCAGGCCGATGATATAGAGCACCGAACCGAGGAACACCATGGCGCGCACGATGGCGAAATCCTGGCTGTTGATGGCGTCGATGGTATAGCTGCCAAGCCCGGGGATGCCGAAAAAGGATTCTGTCACCAGGCTCCCCATGAACAGCAGCGGCAGTGCGGCGACCACTCCGGTGAGGATCGGGATCATGGCGTTTTTCAGCACATGCACAAACATCACCCGCATCTCGGACAACCCCCTGGCGCGCGCACTGCGCACATAGTCGCGGTTAATCTCCTCCAGAAACAGGGTGCGGTAGAAACGCGTGGTTCCGCCGATGCCGCCAACCACGCCGATGATCACCGGCAGGATCAAAAATTTCCAGGCGTCGTTGGGATCGAAACCGGAGATCGGCACGAGATGCAGGAACTTGCCGATCAAAAACTGTCCGCCGATGATGTAGAACATCGACGATATCGACATCATTATGACCGCCAGCACAACACCCCAGGTATCGACATAGGTCGCCCTGAAAAACACCAGCAGCAGCGCCAGCGAGATATACAGCAGCATCCCCATGATCAGCACAGGCACGGCAATCGCAAGACTGGGCCACATGCGCTGGCGGATATCGTGACCGATATCGCGCCCGTTGTCGCTGGAGCCGAAACGAAACGCAAACAGCGCCAGTGACTTTTGAGCGAAGATGGTGTCGGTCAACTTCGCAAACCCATCAGCCGATTTGTTGTAGATCAGCGGTTTGTCATAGTGGCGCTCCTGCTTCCACTTTTCGATCGCTTCGGGGGTGACGCGTTTCATGCCCAGATGCATGCGCGCCATATCATCCGGCGTATTGACCGTAAAAAAGAGCACAAAAGTGATCAGGTTGACGCCGATCAGAATCGGGATGGCGTACAGCAGGCGCCTGATGATATAAGCCATCATCGCGCTGTACTCCGCTCATGTCGACGGTAGAGATAGACTGCAGGCAGCAGTGACAACAGCAGCACAATGACGAACAGCACTACAGGCCAGACAATCGGCTGGTTCCACTGCTTGCGCAGATGCGCGCGGGTTTCGGCGTCGATGCGCTTGTATTTCAGCGTGTTGTTTGCCATCAGGTTGGGCTTGGCATTGCTATACCACTGGTGATGCAGCACAAAGTCGACAGGATAGAAGCCCCACACCCAGGGGGCATCCTGCTGCACGATTGCGATCATGCGGTCGATGATCTGCTGGCGTTGATCGCCATTGGGCAAAAACTTCATCTGGTCGAAGAGAGAGTCAAACTCCGCATTGCTGTAGTTGGTCGTGTTCTCACCATGGTGCTTGACGCGCGAGTGGGGGCCATAGAGCATGAAGAGGAAATTTTCCGGGTCCGGGTAGTCAGCATTCCATCCCCATGCAAACAACTGTTCGGTGCCCTTGAGCATCTTGTCCTGAAAGCGGTTGTAGTCACTGGTGCGAAACACCAGGTCGATGCCGATCTTCTGGAACTGCTTGCGATACCAGCTCAGCAGCGCCTTGCTGTCGGGACCTGTCGCGGCGGTATCAAAGTTGAGGATCAGCGGCTTACCGGTGTCAGGATCGCGGCCGTTGGGATAGCCTGCCTTCTCAAGCAGCGCCTTTGCCTCCCCGATGGAGCGGCGCAGCGGCGTGCCATTTTCTATCTTGTAGACCACCGGGTTGATGCCTTCGACACCTTCCCGGTAGCCGAAAATCCCCGGCGGCAGCGGCGTGTGCGCCACCTTGCCGCGGCCATTGCGGAAAATCGAGATGAACTCCTCGTAGTCGAGGGCAATGGAGATTGCCTGGCGCAGCAGCCGGGCACGCTCGGAGTCGCCGCCGACCACGTCATCCAGCATGTTAAAGCCGAAATAGAAGATGCTGGTCGATACCGAAGTCAGCAATTCAATCCCCTGATCGCGCATGGAGTCCGTCAACTCCGCTTCACCGGATGCGCCGAACTGCACGGCCTGGTCAAAGCTGTCAGAGCCGATGCCGGAGACATCATAATAGCCCTGCAAAAATTTGTTCCAGCGCGGGATCGACTCCTTGTCGAGGCTGTAGACGGCCTTGTCGATAAAGGGCATGGGTTTGCCGGCATCCTCTAAATAGCCATCAGCAACATCCGCAGCCTCTCCGCCATCAGGATAACGTTCGCCGTGAAAGTTCGGGTTTCGCGCCAGTACCATGCGCAGATTAGGATTGTTCTCGGAGAGATAGAAGGGACCGGTGCCGACAGGGTACCAGTGCAGGGTGATATTGCGCTCTGTCATCCCCGGCAGGTGATAGAAGCGCTCCGCCTCCCATGGCATAGGGGCAAAAAAGTTCATCGACAGCCAGTAGATAAACTGTGGATACTCACCCTTGAGGCGAATCCGGTAGCTGTATTTGTCGATAATCTCGACGCCCTCGAGTTGAAACGGGCGCAGATCCAGCCACGGCTGCTCCTTGCCGCTCTGCTTCTGCAGTTTCTCGTAGGCCTGGTCGAGCTGTGAGGAAAAATCCTTGAGACCAACGATATAATCCTGCATCAGGCTGGCGATGGGAGAGTGCAGCGGCGAGAAGCCAAGCCGTTTGATCTGGTAGACGTAATCCTCTGCAGTCAGCTCACGCGTATCCGTGTGCTCGAAATCGGAGAGCCGATGTACCCGCTGCAACCCTTTCCATTGGGCATTGTAGAGTGGTTCTCCCTGTGCATCCCGGGCAAAGGCCGGATGCGGCTGGTAGCGGATGCCAGGCTGAATGCGGATGATGTAGTCCGTGTAAGCCGGTGTTTCATTTTCATCAGCCAACTCATTGCCATCTTTGTCCAGGCGCAGGATCTGCGGCATGGCGGCCGCTGTCAGCGGAACCAC
>JAYELV010000197.1:0-3334 GCA_034717755.1 Pseudomonadota bacterium
CGAATTCGCTGCTCCAGGGCTCGCCACGATCCTGTAGATGATCCACCAGCTGCCTGACGGTATTCATCTCATCGAGTGAAAGCTCTTCAGAAGATGTTTTCAGCTGCTCGCCGAGGCGTGCGAAATAGAGAACTGTTGCCATCAAAACACCTGTTTTAGAGTAACTCGGAATAGGGGATATAGGCCAGGTTATCACCCATGGCGACCGTGGAGCCCTCTTCCAGTACGGCAAGGCCATGCGCCCAGCTGGTCGAAGAGAGCACTCCGGAGCCCTGGTGATCGTAGATGTGGATTTCCGGCTGGCCATCTGTGCCGGTTTGCAGGCGCGCCCTGACATACTCGCGCCGTTTGACCTGTTTAGGCCAGTTGAAGGCGGCGGCAGCAACGATCGGTTGTGGATGCACATCCTTCACACCCAGTTGGGTGAGAATGAAGGGCCGCACAAACAGCAGGAAGGTGACAAAGGCGGAGACCGGATTGCCGGGCAGCCCCAGGAACGGAGTCTCTCCAATATGGCCGAATGCCAGGGGCTTTCCGGGTTTGATGGAGATGCGCCACATGCACAATTCTCCCAACTCCTCCAGCGCAAGGCGCACATGGTCTTCATCGCCAACGGAGACGCCGCCGCTGGTGATGACAAGATCGGCCTGGCGGGCGGCATTTTTCAGGGTGCTGCGCGTGGCTTGCAACGTATCTTCGACAATGCCGAGGTTGATCACTTCACAGCCAAGCTTCTGCAACAGGCTGTTGATGGCGAACTGGTTGGAGTTATAGATCTGCCCCGGAGCCAGCTTGTTGCCGGGATTGACCAGTTCATCACCGGTGAAAAAGGTGGCAACCTTGAGGCGGCGCGTAACGGACAGTTCGCCAATGCCAACCGAAGCTGCAAGTCCCAGATCCTGGGGGCGCAGGCACATGCCGGGTTCCAGGATTGCAGCGCCTTTGGTGATATCTTCTCCGGCGCAACGGATGTTGGTTCCAACAGGAACAGCCTGGTGAAAGGTGACGCTGCCATCATCATGCGCAGTCGTATGCTCCTGCATCACCACCGCGTCGGCGCCTTTTGGAACAGGCGCCCCGGTGAAGATGCGAGCGACACTGCCCGGCTGCAGGGGTTGTCCCATCACGCCGGCAGGGATACGTTGAGAGACCGGCAGCCTGGCATCGCCATCTTTGATCTCGGCGCAACGCACGGCATAACCGTCCATGGCGCTGTTGTTGGCAGGCGGGACATCGACAGGCGACTGCAGAGCAGCGGCGAGGATGCGTCCGCTTGAATTCTCCAGTTTGAGCGATTCGTTGCCGCTGATTCTCTTTGCCTGCTTGAGAATCGTCTCCAGCGCCTCTGCAAAGGGCGTCAGCTGGCTGTTGATGGCGTCACAACCGCAGTCGCTCACGACTCGCTCCGCAGATGCTCCATCATGCGCGGCATAATTTCAATCAGGTTGCAGGGGCGGTAGTCGCCGTCGAGTTGATGCACGATGATCTGGTCCCAGCCGGTGCGGCAGGCCCCGGATGAACCGGGCAGGGAGAACAGCACCGTGCCATTGGCGACGCCTGCGATGGCGCGTGACTGTATCGTCGAGGTGCTGATTTCGGCATAGGAGAGATGGCGGAAAAGCTCGCCAAAACCCTCGATCTCCTTGTCATACAGCGGTTTCATTGCCTCCGGGGTGCTGTCACGGCCTGTCAGCCCGGTGCCGCCGGTGCTGATGACGACAGAGACCTCGGGGTCTGCAATCCATCCTGAGACAACAGCGCGCATGTCGTAGATATCGTCCGGGACGATGCGTTTCTCGGCAAGTTGATGACCTGCCTTGGTCAACTTGTCGATCAGCGTCCTGCCGGAGGTGTCGTTCTCCTCGGTGCGCGAATCAGAGACAGTCATGATAGCGATGCGAAGCGGAATAAATTTTGTTTTTGCGTGATGATGAACCATGTTGGATACCTAAATGGCGTGTATAGGATGCATTGCAACGGATTATACCCAAGAAATGGGTTCTATCCACACATGCTGTCAATTTGTAGAAATTGTAACTTCTCAATAATCCCGTGCAATTCGCGGTCAGAAGACCGCTCCCACAGCTCAATGCGGCGTCAAATGTGGGAGTGGTCTTCTGACCACGATACAAATGCGATAGCATTTTACTCACATACACGGGATTATTGAGGAGTTACTAGAAATTCTCGAAATCTCTCAAAAAGTCCGTGCAAATGCTGTCATTGCGACGAAGTGACAATCTCTTCGTGTGCCTGGTGGTGAGTATCTCTCTACAGTTTAGAATTGCTGATCAATTTGACTGGCCACGATAGACGGCGGCTAACCAATTTGTCGATGACTTAATATTTTTTCAATTGCAAACAGGGTGTAAATCAGTTATTTTCCTGTATAGAGAATTTGATAATTATCAAAGCCTATAAAAACAGGAGTATTGAACAATGCTGGCTGCCCGCTATACAAATAAAAAAGTCTGCTTTTTTCATCTGACACCACTGTTCACAAAAACAGGGTGGTATTTCAAGGCGAGAAGACAACGTCACAGCAGGGGACCATTCCTGATGCTTCAGGATGCAGAGAAAGCAGCGAAAAACCTGCTCAAACAATAGTCTCATGATTATGAGGTGGTTTTCCCACCTCTCATAACCCCCCCCTGATTCAACCAGCTTTTTCAGCCTAAAGTAATATCTCAATAACCCCGTGCATGCAAGATGCCGCGGTACACCGAACAATGACTGTCATTGCGAGGAGTGGAACGACGCGGCAATCTCAAGTAGATTGCCGCAGTCGCTTAGGCTCCCTCGCAATGACAGCATTTACACGGTGTTATTGAGAAGTTACAGCCTAAATGTGGTGTTTTCACTGGAAAAAGCGCGTCATTTCACACGCTTTTCGCTTTGAATTGATCCAGATCAATTCTTTGCGCGTCAAAATGGTCTTTACTTATCCCGCTGATTCTAAAAGAATCTTGCTGTGCAGTGCTGTGATCTCATTTGAACTTTTTTGTGTGTGAATTGACACAGTCTGTTTCATCAAGCACTATCACCACCACAGATGACAATCGAATTCATGCTTCGATGTGCTGATAGCCATTTTATTAACGAGGAAGAAAAATGCGTATAAGACTAAAACCTATGGGAACATCGCTCGCAGCAGGCCTTCTCGGCCTGGCGATCGCTGCGCCATCATTTGCCGCAGAAAGTCTGAAAGAGGTCATGGAGCGCCGCGGGCTGACTGAAAAAAATATTCTTGCCGCGGCCAAGACCTATACACCGACAGGCGGACGCGATGAGTTCCTGGCATTCAGCTCAGGCGGTCAGAGTGGACATGTCATCG
>JAYELV010000198.1:0-3308 GCA_034717755.1 Pseudomonadota bacterium
ATTCGCTGAATGGGATGAGACATGCACTTCTACAGGGATACTCGCTGCATGCTCTGGCTCCGGATATAACTGCATTGACTGTGTTCTCAGTTGTGCTGGTGCCGCTGGGTTTATTGACGTTTAAGTACGCAGTAAAAAAAGCGAAGAGGGACGGGACTCTTGTTCAGTATTAGTTCTGAGTTACTCATAAGATAATCTTGTAAACATTATCAGGATTAGCACATAATTTATTATTAGTAAAAATTCATATACAAATATAAAACAAAATATATAAAACAGACAACAGTATATTATAGGATTATGAACATCAGATGTCGCAGGGCACACCACTTCCGGTGTATTGAGTGGCCGTGCGATATCTGACTTAAAGGAGGATAATACGATGCGTAGCACCATCATTTGCAGTGTGTATGATACATTTAAGTATTCTGATAAGGTGAGAAGAACCATCAATCGGCGGCTGATAGAGCTCACTCGCGGAGCACGGGGTCGCATCCTGCTCGCCATACTCGTTGGGCTCGGCGTCGCATTGATCAATGTGACACAGTTGAGCATCGTCGGATACGCCATCGGCCAAATGTTCTCAGGAATTTCAATAGCGGTCGTGCTACCGCTGTTATTGATCGCCGCCTTGCTGATCATCTTCCGTGCATGGTTGACGTATCTAAAGGAAATCATCGCGCAATTTATCGCAGCAGGGATTAAAATTGCATTGCGTAATCGCATTTATGCTCATCTACTCGCACTTGGACCGGGCTACCTCGAACGGCGTAAAACGGGCGAATTGCTGGCTGCTGCAGTGCACGGTGTCGAAACGCTGGAAGTATACTTCGGGAAGTATCTGCCCCAGTTAATCATTACTCTCTTAACACCTATCGCTATCTTCACCTACCTGACCATTCTCGACTGGCAGTTAGCACTTATCATGGCCCTTTTCTTTATCGCAGCACTGACCATGCCACAGTGGTTCAACCCATCGGCAAGGCGTCAGCGCAGACGACATTGGGCTGCAATTGCCGAGCTGAACTCGTACTTCATCGACAGCCTCCAGGGATTGATCACGCTCAAGGCATTCAATCACGGTAAGCGGCGCGGCGAGGAGATCACCAACCGAGCAGTGGATCTTTGCAGAGCAATCATGAAGGTGATAGGCATCAACTTCGCCTACATCGGTGTCACCAACTTAATTATGACAGGTGGCGCGGCAGTGGCTTTAGGGTGGGGCGCGATACGTGTGGTGCAAGGCACCCTTTCGATTGAAGTGCTCCTCATCGTGCTGCTGTTGGGTAACGAGATATACAAACCCATCCTTGAATTGAACACCGCCTACCATGCGGG
The DNA here is from genome assembly GCA_034717755.1 of Pseudomonadota bacterium. GTDB lineage: Bacteria > Pseudomonadota > Gammaproteobacteria > Chromatiales > Chromatiaceae > Sva-25. The sequence continues at coordinate 1,339 of JAYELV010000198.1, forward strand.
GCTCGAGGGTGCGACAGCAGCAGGGGGCATTTTCAACCTGCTCGATACGAAGCCTGAGGTTACCGACGCACCAGATGCTGTATCTATGCATCCTGCCAACCCATCTATCAGCTTCGAGCAGGTAACCTTCGGCTACGATGAAGGCAAACGACCAGCCATCGCTGACCTCTCGTTTGGGATTCATCATGGCGAAACAGTAGCATTGGTTGGTAGAAGTGGTTCTGGCAAGACCACGGTGGTCAACCTGCTGCTGCGTTTCTTCGACCCTCAGCACGGACGAATCACTCTCGGTGGATGCGACCTGCGCCACTACACGCAGGAGACGCTGCGTGCACAGATGTCGGTCGTAAATCAGGAAAACTACTTGTTTCACGGCACAGTGGCAGATAACCTGCGCATAGGCAAGCCAGATGCAACACAGGAAGAACTTGAAACAGCAGCGCGTCAGGCAAATGCCCATGACTTCATCACAGCATTGCCACAAGGCTACAATACCCCTGTCGGTGAGCGGGGAACACGGTTATCAGGTGGTGAGCGGCAGCGCATTGCCATTGCTCGTGTGCTGCTGAGAGATACCCCTATTCTGCTGTTAGACGAGGCAACAAGCAGTGTGGATGCCGAGAACGAAGCAATCATCCAGGAAGCACTCGAGCGATTGAAACGAGGGCGAACAACACTTATCATCGCACACCGCCTCTCAACGGTAATCAACGCCGATCGAATTATCGTGCTTGATGAGGGGCGAATGGTCGAATCCGGCACACACGATACTCTAATTCAATTGGGTGGCACCTATGCGCAATTAGTTTCGGCACAGCGTGTATCATGATAGGAGATGAGAATGTCAGTAAAAACTATTGATGGGAAAACATACAAAACAGACCTGAAAAAGACAAAACACATCTTTATACGGTTATTCCAGATGGTGCGACCCTGGTGGGGCGAGCTGAGCCTTGCATCACTCGCATCCTTACTCAACAGTGCGAGCACTATCGCTCTGGCAGCCGTTGGTGCGCTTATAGTAGGGTTTGCAGCAGAAGGCGCAAGTGTTATTGAGTTACGACCTTATCTAATTGCACTGGCTACTCTGACGGTCTTCAAAGCTGCAATGGCATGGGCTGAGTCATATATCTCCCATCGCATCGCTTATGGCATTCTGGCGATGATGCGTGCACGAGTCTTCGACGCCATCGAACCCGTAGCTCCCGCCTATACACTCAAACGGCGCAGTGGCGACATCATTTCAATGGTCATGGCAGATGTCGAGACAGTCGAGCTGTATTTTGCACACACGCTGATGCCTGTTCTCGTTGCACTGATCATGCCGCTCACGGCATTAATCATATTGGGCACATTGCACTGGATACTGCCCCTGGTGCTGCTGCCCTTTTTATTTCTGGTTATTTTCACACCTATTAAGATGCATCATATTGGTGATGCCATCGCAAATCGGCTCAGGCTTCAACTTGGAGAAACCAATGCGCACATGGTCGATAGCATCCAGGGCTTGCGTGAGCTTGTGGCGTTTGGGCGCGGCTCAGCACGTCTGGACGAGGTGGAAAAGAACAGTCGCTCTTTGACGGAAACGCAGAGGCGCTACAGCCGTTACCTTGGTAGTCTGGGTGGACTGACAGAGGGCGGCAGCATGCTTGGTTCGCTCGCCGTGCTTGTGACAGGCGTGATGATGGTCAATCAGGGCATGTTACCAAGCTACCAACTGCCGCTGATGTTGCTAATGGCATCTGCTGCTTTCGGACCGGTGATGAACATCGCCAAAGTAGCCAAGCAGGTTAGTATGATCATGGCTTCGGCAGAACGTGTTTTCGCTGTCCTGGATGAACCAGTAGTCGTGCGAGACGATCCAAATGTTAAACCGCTTGTTACTGTTGAGCCGACACTAGCATTCAAGGACGTGACTTTCCATTACGATCCGGACGAGCCACCGGTGCTGCAAAACGTCAGTTTTAGTT
>JAYELV010000199.1:0-3291 GCA_034717755.1 Pseudomonadota bacterium
GGATTATGCCCTGGATGACTGCGTCGTTATTGGCAAGCTGGAGACCACACTCGATAAACTGACATCTGCTGTAACTTCTCAATAACCCCGTGCATGAAGTAGGGTCGGGAGTCTGCTTTTCAGGGCTGTATAAAACAGGGATGTTTTATCAGAGCTTACATGGACGTATTCACGCGTCCCTGAAATGCTGATCCCGACCCTGCGCGGACTCGAATAATGCACGGACTTTTTGAGAAATTACCTTCTGCTGTTGTAAAATAATGAGATTTTCCGGTTTTCTCATCGTTTTGCATGTGGTGAGTGAAATGAACCGCATCTTTCGTGATTGATCACAATGAATAACTCCCCGTTTCTTCCAGATAACGAGAGCGCATACCAGCAATGGCGCAGCAAGAAGCTGCAGCAGGTTCCTGCTTCAGTGGATGAGCTGGTCGTCGAAGTGAGAGATCTGAAGCGGGCGACAGCTGCCGAAATCGGCGCCATTAAAGAGCGCTGTGCGCGATCAAACATGGCCGTTTTTGCCACCGGGAGCGACGTTGACAGGCAGGCATTGATGGCGTTTGCAGCCTGTTTCGGTCTCAAGCATCTGGATCGCAATGAAGGCGCTGACGACGAGGGCGTTACCGCTTTGACGGTCGCCGCTGACAGCGGTTGGCGCAAGACCTATATTCCCTACACGAATCGCCCCATCAGCTGGCATACAGACGGCTATTACAACACCCTGGAGCAGCAGATCAGGGGTATGGTGCTCTTTTGTGAAACAGCTGCCGAAGAGGGTGGAGAAAATGCATTACTGGATCACGAACTCGCGTGGCTGCATCTGCGTGATATCAATGCTGATTACATTCGCGCCCTGATGCAGCCTGATGTAATGCTGATTCCCGCCAACGAAGTGGATGACAAGATCGTACGTCCGGATCGCAGCGGGCCGGTGTTCTCGATCGATGAATCCGGTCATTTGCACATGCGCTATACCGCACGCCAGCGTAACATCCTATGGAAGGATGATGTGCTGACCCGGGAGGCGGTCGCGGCGCTGCAGGAACTGATGAATTCGCAATCAGCGTGGATCTACCGGGCAACGCTGCAGCCGGGCCAGGGACTGATGTGCAACAATGTGCTGCATGATCGCACGGGATTCACGGATTCAGAACAACAGCGGCGACTGCTCTACAGGCTGCGATTCTATGACAGGATGAACTGATCGATAGCAGTCATCTATTCCTGCATCATCGTGTGAGCTCCTGTGTCATCGTGGGAGCGGTCTTCTGACCGCGATACAATATCCTGCGTTACTACAACAAACTGCGAATATTGCGGCTGATTTCATCAGCCGATGTGCCGTGCGCCAGGGTAAAACGCAGCTTGCCGCCTTTGTCGATGATGTATGTGTAGGAGGTATGATCGACTGAATAGTCGGCCTTTGATGCGGAGTTGCCGATGTTATATCCAGCGCCATACATTTTAACAGCTGCATCGATCTGCTCTCTGGATCCTGTGGCGCCGATGATGTTTTTATGGAAATAGCCGGCATAGGTTTTGAGGTGTTCCAGGCTATCGCGTTGCGGGTCAACACTGACAAAGAGCGCCCTAACCTGCTGCAGTTCATCGGCACTGAGTTCATTCAGGGTGACTGACAACAGCGACAGGGATGTCGGGCAGATATCCGGGCAAAATGTGTAGCCGAAGTAGAGCACGACTACCTTGCCGCGGTAATCTTCGAGGTTGACGGCGCCATCTGCAGATTGCAGCGAAAAATCACCGCCGCCAGGTCCCGCTGTCAGCGAGGGTTCAGCATCACTGCCGCCAGGCTCCCACAACAACAGCAGCCATACGAGCACGATCACCAGCCCTGCGACAACAACTTGTGCGATTTTATTGTTCATGGCGAGGCGGGACTTTTGTCCGTGTAGAAACGAAACGGCGCCATCACTGTTCCCTCGTCAGTTTCAAGCAGCAGGCGCGCCTCCCATTGCATACGCTGCAAAATGCATACAGGCAGTGTAGTGCTCCCTTGGAAAAGGTTGCTGCTGGCTTGATGCAATTGCGGGCGGTTATATCCCATATTCATGCCGATGCCAACAAAGTCAATCTCGACAGCAGAGACATCGATATCGCGCACCTTGACCCTGAGCGACAGAGGTTCCATTAGCGGTATCGAACGTGGTTCAATCGAAAATTCGATACTGCCGCGGGACGGCAGTTCAGCATGACAGGGGCCCTCTCTGAGTTTGCAGTCGGGGCTGGTTTCAGCCAGCATGGCCACTTTTTTTTGGGTGGCATTGTTGAGCTTGTAACCAACCACCGCAGCTATGCCAAATAGAAGCAGGACAACAATGAGTGTTGTTTTATTCATCTTCCGCTGCGGTGATTGCCGGGGGAGTGGCTATTTTGCCATACCTGCGTAGATCCCCATCAGCTTGTTCCACTGATCGTCATTCAGGATGGCGCGCAGGTTGTCGACACACATGATCTTGGTGCGGATGATCTTCTGCCGGTTATCGAGAATCGTCAGGGTCATCTTGTCGAGCTCGTCTCTGGATGCGCCTTTGAGTACGGCGTCATGCAACTGCTTTTCAGCGCTGGTAATGATGCCGACCCATTCCCACACGCGTGGCTGATTGACATCAGCCCACTGCTTGAGCGCTTTCATCTGGTCGCCATTCAACGCCAGCTGCTGCGCATTTTTCATGACAATGCCCATCAAATTCGGCATCGGGCTGGCGTGCTTCATCTGTTTCATGTCACCCATGGGGCCTTTTTTGCCCATGCCTTTTTTCATCATGCCCATGCCGGCAAGAATTTTCTTGACGGGCGCCTTGACGACCTGCTCGGAACTGTCGTCGAAAATGAGCTTGAGGTCGACGATGTCACCGACTTTAAGTTCCCTGGTCAAGCCGATCAGCATGATATGCAGTCCGCCTGGTTTGAGAGCAGTCGTAGAGCCTTTGGTAATATCGATCTTCTCGACTTCGCGCATCTGCATCATGCCGTCCTGGTGCGTATGTTCGTGCAGCTCTACGTTTTTTGCGACATCACTCTCTACACGAAGCAGCGATCGGTCGCTGTCACTGCTGTTTTTCAAGGAGAGGAAGGCTCCTGTTACTTTTTGTCCCGGCGGCATGGCGCGCACATAGGGATCGATGACGCTTATCGCGTCAGCAGCAACGACTGCAGAGAGAGTCAGGGCTACGCTCATCACGAGCATCTTCAGAAATGTTTTCAAGATGGATTCTCCAGGATATGAATATAAAAGGTAACGATTCAGCATCTTCAAAAAAGGCATAAAAC
>JAYELV010000200.1:0-3287 GCA_034717755.1 Pseudomonadota bacterium
CGAATGCCGGCAGATCACGCGGTGTGGAGATGATCAGTATCTCGCGAATGCCTGCAAGCATCAGCACCGACAGCGGGTAGTAGATCATCGGTTTGTCGTACACCGGCAGCAGCTGTTTGGAGATGCCGCGAGTGATCGGATAGAGGCGGGTTCCTGAACCACCCGCAAGAATAATGCCTTTCATAATATTAACCCGAATTAAAGCAACCTCTCAAAATCACCGTGTCTAAATCTGAGCAGGGTCGAGATTTGCCTTTCAGCGCCGCTGTGAATACGTCCATGTACGCTCTGATAAAACATCCCTGTTTAATACAGCCCTGAAAGGCAAATCCCAACCCTGCTTTCCCACACGAGGATAATGAGATACAACAAATTCAACCTGTTCCCAGGCGTTCTCCCTGGTAGCTCTCTGCAGCCACTTCCCGGCACCATTCAAGATGATCGAGATACCATAGAACAGTCTCTTTGAGCCCCGTCTCGAATGTTGCCTGCGGCTCCCAGCCGAGTTCGCGTTTGAGTTTACCGGCATCGATCGCGTAGCGAAGATCGTGGCCGGGACGGTCTTTCACAAAGACTTTTAAACTCTTATGTGGAACATGTGCTGCATCCGGAAAGAGTTCGTCCATGATGTTGCACAGTGCATCGACAACCTGCAGGTTGGTCAGTTCACAATTGCCGCCGACATTGTAGATTTCACCCGGCTTCCCGGCCTGCAGCACCCGCCAGATGGCAGCGCAGTGATCCACGACATAGAGCCAGTCGCGAATATTGCCGCCATCGCCATAGATCGGCAGCGGCTTGCCCTCGAGTGCATTCAGAATCATCAGTGGAATCAGCTTTTCCGGAAACTGGTATGGCCCGTAATTGTTCGAGCAGTTGGTCGTCAGCACCGGCATGCCATAGGTATGAAACCAGGCGCGCACCAGGTGATCGGAAGCCGCCTTGGATGCCGAGTAGGGTGAATTGGGTGCGTAGGGCGTCTCTTCAGTGAACAGTCCCTCGCTTCCCAGTGAACCATAGACCTCGTCGGTGGAGACATGCAAAAAACGGAATACCATCTGTCGGTCTGCATCCAGCCCACTCCAGTATTTACGGGAGCACTGTAGCATATTGGCCGTGCCGGCGACATTGGTCTGGATGAAGGCCATGGGGCCGTCGATGGAGCGGTCGACATGACTCTCGGCTGCAAAGTTGACGATGGCCTGTGGCTGATATTGCGCCAGCAGGGATGTAATCAGCGCCTCATCGCCGATATCACCCTCGACAAAAACATGACGCTCGTTATCCATGAGATCAGCGATGGTCGCAAGATTGCCGGCGTAAGTCAACAGATCGAGATTGACCACACGGACATTCTGCTGCAACAGAAAGCGCACAAAATTGCTGCCGATAAAACCGGCGCCGCCGGTGACGATAATTGTTTTCATAATCTATTTCCTGTGAATTTATTTTTTTCCACAGATGAACACAGATACACACAGATTTGCTTTAGAGGCTTTCAATAACTCCGTGACATCACAGAGGTAGTGTCATGAGATTCATACGACGATCCCATCATTCAGTTCAAAGGCATCCTTATATCTCTGTATCTGTGTTCATCTGTGTGCATCTGTGGATAAAAAACGTAATTTCTCAATAAGTCCGTGCATTGATTGAGCCTGTGCAGGGTTGGGGCCAGCATTTCAGGGACGCGTGAATACATCCCTGTAAGCTCTGGATAAAACATCCCTGTTTTCGACCGCCATGGATGGCGGAAGTGCCGAAAACGCAGGAGCATTTATTCGGCGGAAGCCCTGAAACGCAAACCCCAACCCTGCCTCCTGCACGGGGTTATTGAGATGTTACTAAAAAACTTACTAAGTCATTGTTCATCCAACCCACTCCCGCGCATTTCTGAAGAGGCGCATCCAGGGGCTCTCTTCGCCCCACTCGGGCGGGTGCCAGGAGAGTTGCACTGTGCGAAAAACACGCTCCGGATGCGGCATCATGATCGTGATCCGGCCATCTTGCGTGGTCAGCCCGGTAACCCCCTCAGGAGAACCGTTTGGATTTGCCGGGTAGCGCTGCGCCACTTCGCCGCTGTTTTCGATATAGCGCATACTGACCTGTGCATTCCCCGCACTATCCGGATTAGTAAATTCAGCGCGGCCCTCGCCATGCGCCACGGCAATCGGCAGGCGTGAACCGGCCATCCCCTGCAACAAGATCGATTTACTCTCGACGATTTCGACCAGCGACAGGCGCGCTTCGAATTGCTCGGAGCGGTTACGCACGAAACGCGGCCACGCGGCAGCGCCGGGAATCAGCTCTTTGAGGTGCGACAGCATCTGGCAACCGTTGCAGACTCCTAACGAGAAGCTATCCGGACGATGGAAGAATTGCTCAAACTCATCTCTAGCGCGGGAATGAAACAGGATCGATTTCGCCCAACCGCCGCCAGCGCCTAGCACATCACCATAAGAGAAGCCGCCGCAGGCAACCAGCCCGTGGAACTGCGGCAGCGAAATGCGCCCCTCGATGATGTCGGACATGTGCACATCGACAGCTTCGAAACCTGCACGATCGAAGGCTGCAGCCATCTCGATCTGGCCATTGACACCCTGTTCACGCAGCACTGCAACCTTCGGCCTGGCTCCCGTGTTGATCATCGCAACACTGATATCTTCAGCGGCATCAAATGTCAGCAGCGGCGACAATCCCGGATCTGCGCTGCCAATGCGCTGATACTCCTCATCCGCACATTGCGGGTTGTCCCGCAGCGACTGCATGCGCCAGCTGGTTTCGGACCAAAGTTTGCGCAACTCACTGCGCTGGGCTGCAAGTATGGTCTTGCCTTCGCGCTCAAATTGAATACGCTCGCCATCGATCAGCGGCGCACCTATGAGGTGACAGCAGTGGCCCACTCCGTGCTGCTGCAGCACGGAAAGCACATCTTCCACGTTGTCTTTTTTCACCTGCAGCACGGCCCCAAGCTCTTCACTAAAGAGCACCTCGGCATCACTGCTTGCATCTGCGGGAAGCTCGATGTGCAATCCACAGTTTCCGGCAAAGGCCATCTCCACCAGGGTTGAAAAGAGACCGCCGTCCGAGCGGTCATGGTAGGCTAGCAGCAACCCCTGGCGGCTCAATGCCTGTATGGCGTCGAAAAAGCCCTTCAGCAGCAGCGCATCATCCACATCAGGGCTCTGATCTCCGACCTGCTTATAGACCTGCGCCAGGGCGCTGCCGCCAAGCCGGTTCCTCCCCTGCCCCAGATCGACCAGAATCAGCTGTGTTTCTCTACAATC
>JAYELV010000201.1:0-3285 GCA_034717755.1 Pseudomonadota bacterium
GCCTTTCAGGGCTGTATAAAACAGGGATGTTTTATCAGAGCTTACAGGGATGTATTCACGCGTCCCTGAAAGGCTGCCCCCAACCCTGCGCAGATTCAAAGAATGCACGGACTTATTGAGAAGTTACTAGCGATCAGGCTAAGCCTTTGATTGTATTGGAGCCGGCGAGAGGAGTCGAACCCCCGACATCTTCATTACAAGTGAAGCGCTCTACCAACTGAGCTACACCGGCACTGTACTGTGTTTAGACATTATAGTCTGGATAACACCATAGAACAGAAGAGGCGTATTATATTAAGTTAGCCTGCAACAAGCAATGCTCTGACGCTTTTTTTCTGTTGTAGTCTTTTGATGTGCATCGCCATATTCTCAAGCGGTGAGCCATTGATCACTGTTTGGCATCATCCTGCTTTTCGCCATCCCGCACGTACTGCACCATGCCGCGAAAAACCAGATCAGGCGCCAGCCTTGATGGATGCTCCAGCCGCGGTATGATCATCGCGGCATTGCCTCCTGTGATGAAAAGCCGCTGCAGTCGGGAACCCGATTGCATCACCCGGTCGATGATCGCTGCTATCGAATTGACACAACCGGTGTGGATACATCCTGCTGTGGATTTCCCCAGCAAGTCGAGACTACCAACGGGGTCCTGAAATTCAGGGATTGCCGTTCCCCGTTTCAAACTTGAGAGCATCATCTCATAGCCGGGGATGATAATACCTCCCTGATGCATTCCACCGGCATCCATCACGTCGATGGTTACCGCACTGCCGCAGTCAACGACGCATACCGGCAGCCAACTCATTGTCCGTGCGCCGATCAGGGCCAGCCAGCGGTCTACACCCAGCTCTTCAGGTCGCTGGTAAGCATTGGTGACGCCATGGGCGAGGTGCTGTGACCGAAGAACAACCGGGGTAGCATGCCAGTGAGTCTCAAACCACCTGAGCAGCACCTGTTGCAACTCGCTGCCGGCAACGTTGGCAATGTAGACAGGCACAGGAGAGATGTGCCGCCACTGTGCTTCTACTTCGCGCAGGATCTCAGCCATTGTTGAACAGCTCTTCGCTGTCTGGATCTCTCCCTGGGAATAGAACGCCCAACTCATGCGGCTGTTGCCGAGATCGATTAATAGCACCCTGTCACTCATCCCCGCCTCCGCGCAGACTGACTTCACCGGATTGAAAAGTGCAAATTTTGCCATTCACTTCGAGCAGCAGGGAGCCATCATCAGAGATGCCTTTGTGGATACCACGAATTTTCCTGCGTGGATGATACAGCGTCACCTGCTCTCCATGATAAAGATCGTACTGGCGCCAGCGGGGTATAAAAGCAGCCAGCTGATGGTGCTGGAACAACTGCATTGCTTGCAGCAATTCGCCCAGCATGCGTGCTGCGAATTGATTGCGTGAAACAGGCTCATTGCCTTGTTGCTGCAGATCTGTCCATGGCTGGTCAATCTGCTGTGACGCGTGCTCCGGCAAATCAAGATTGACTCCTATGCCGATCACGGCATCGACCGGTCCATCAGCCGCCCCCTGAACATCAACCAGGATACCTGCGATTTTTTTGCCATCGATGAGAACATCATTGGGCCATTTCAAGGCGACGTTCGCGGTCTGCTCAGACAACACTTTGGCGATGACACTACCCACGGCAATGCTGACCCCACCGACCTCTGTCATGGAGCGTTCGAAACGCCAATAGAGTGACAAATAGAGGTTGCATCCAAATGGTGAAACCCAGCTTCTTCCACGGCGTCCGCGACCGGCGGATTGATATTCACTGAGACAGGCGCTGCCGGAATCGATCCCCTCCAGCATCTGTTGCTTGAGATGACTGTTGGTCGAGTCAACACTGATAGAAATTTGTAACTGGCCCAGCATCCTGCGTTGCTGCATGGAGAGTGCTGCTGTGATCTTCCCGGCATCCAGCAATTCCAGCGGGCTTGCAAGCCGATAGCCTCTGCCTTGTACAGCATGGATCTGCAGATGAAAACTGTTGCGCAACGATTCAATCGTTTTCCACACTGCGGTACGGCTGACACCAAGCAGTTTCGCCAACTCTTCTCCCGAGTGAAAACTGCCATCTGAGAGTTGTTGCAACAGCTGCTGCTGATATAAATCACTCACTTTGTGCTAGCCATTTCAGGCGTCTTTGTTGATCTGGTAAACGCTTCGATGCATGTTTGATCCACAGATCACAGGTATCACTCTCCGCCAACTGCGGCGTAAAGTAAAATTCCATGAGTTCATCACGGCGAAAAGCATGGATTGTCGTCGCCTTGTCCGCTCGCAAGCGGGCAATGCGCTGGTCAATACTATCATGCATCACTTTCAATCCATCGACTGCAATGATGGTATCGCCCGCAATCAAGCCACACTGCTGCGCTGCCGCTCCTTTCGTCACACTGAGCAGCGATGCTCCTGCTAGATGCTCAGCAGTTCTACCCCCGAGAACGGCTATAGCAGGGCAGTGCTCAGGCCTGGCATTATAAACCTTGCCAGTATCCGAGAGCTTTTTTGCAGCGCGCAACTGATAGCCGATACCAATCTCTGCAAACCAGTTCTCCAGCGGGAGCTCTTCAACGCCGTAGACATAGCTGTCAAAAAAAACGCTGAGAGGCTCCTGCAGCAACTCCTCGGCAAGCTGCTGGATTTCATCCTCACCGACCCCCACGCCGGCTTTTCCATGACGCTGCCACAGCAGGCGCATCAGATCATCGAGCGAGATGCGGCCTTCACTACACTTGCGCAGGGTCATGTCCAGACCAAATGCGATCAACGCCCCCTTGGCATAATAACTGACAATGGCATTGGAGGAGTTTTCATCCTGCTTGTAGAACTTTGTCCAGGTATCGAAGCTTGAATCAGCAACAGATTGCCTATGCCGTCCCTTGCTGCGCATCACACGCGTGATGGTACGCGTAAGCAACTCCAGCCAGGATTCGAGGGAGATGATGCCGCTGCGCAGCAGCGCCAGGTCATCATAATAGGAGGTAATCCCTTCGAAGGCCCACAACAGTGAGGTGTATGCCTCCTGAGCGAGCAGAGACTCTTTAAGCTTTAGCGGCTGGATGCGCTTGACATTCCACAGGTGGAAATATTCATGACTGCAGAGCCCGAGAAATTGCCTGTAGCCATCTGATGGCTGCCTGCCCTCATCGACAGGCAGGTCATCACGCTTGCAGATCAGACTGGTCGAATCCCTGTGTTCCAGACCACCGTAGTCATCACCAACCGCTATGACGAGAAACAGGTATTGCTGCACAGGAAGCTCACCGAAGAG
>JAYELV010000202.1:0-3277 GCA_034717755.1 Pseudomonadota bacterium
CCGGCCATCTTCCACATGAATATCTTCGACTCCGTCGGCAAAATCTTTCCAGAAACCCTGTTCATCACCAAATTCAGTAATCAAATCGATATTTTTCAGGCCACCGAGCCAGGCATTTGGAATTGGCACACCCATGATGGTTACACCTTTTAGAACCACTTTTGGCCGGCCATTTTTGTAGGACATTTCCACACCGGTGGAGAGACGCAGGGTTTTACCGCCAAGTAGCGGAAAATCCCTGTCGACGGGAATCAGAAGCCTGACGCTCACCAGGTCCCGGGATAGATCGATCGCGAGTTTTTTCGCCATGTCGGTGTTGCTCGCGAGCAGAGCGTTCAACTCTTTTTCGCTGAAGCTCAAATCACGTTTGCCACCCTTTTCACTATATTTTTGTGGTATCAGGCGGCCACTTGCATCCAGTTCGCTTGCATCTGCGGTTTGTTGTTGATTTTTTGCAGCTGCTGCTTGCGGCTGATAGCCGAGAGCCACGAGTTTTCTATCCAGTTGCTGCCGTTCACTCTGATTCAATACGACTGGTTCAAAATCTTTCGCATAGATATATGTGCGCACGGCCCAGTAGGTAACAGCTGCCGTCAATAATATGGTTCCAAGGATGATCCACAGGACATGAATGCCGCGGAAACCAGCGGTTTTCTTGTGCTCATCAATAGTTGTCACTTCGTTCATATTATTCCCCGACTACGCGCTATTGTGATTCCACCAGCCAGACTTTAAAGCGATATGATGACGAAGGCAAGGCGCAAAGATTCCGCGCCAGGAGTGAGCATCCCCGCAGGCAAAGCAGGAGAAATTCCGCCGGGTGCAAACTGTGTCTAAAATATGGTCACTGGGAAAAAATGCAACATATCACTCTGTTCGGCAGTCAGAAGTTGGTGAGAAAAAACGGGATCAGCACGGCATTGGCCAGGTCGATGAAGAATGCACACACCAGAGGCACGATGACGAATGCCAGGTGCGAGGCGCCGTAGCGTTTTGCTACCGCCGACATATTCGCCATAGCGGTGGGTGTGGAGCCCAGCGAAATGCCGCCAAATCCTGCCGATACTACGGCTGCATCGTAATTTTTCCCCATGAGTGGAAACACGATGAACAGCGTCACCAGGATCGCAATGAGGAACTGGGCGAGAAGAATGGTGAAAATAGGACCCGCCAGATCCACCAGGGCCCACAGTTGCAGGCTCATGAGCGACATCGCCAGGAAAGTGCCCAGTGAAATATCGGCGATCAGTGCGATGGCTGGCTTGCGGGACGGCCACTCAGTTCCGGTAATACGCGGCAGCGACTTAGGAATGGCGTTGGTGATGAAGATGGCGGCGAACAGGCAGGTGACGAACAGCGGCAGCTTGAGTCCAATCTCCAGCAGACCTTCGTTGAGCATGAAACCGAATATGATGCTGATGTGGATCGCAAGGATGGCATCCAGAAAATCGAGATGCCCGATGTTGGCTTTGCTTGTCTCGTGTGACACGCCGACGTCAACTACTTCGCCCTTGAGCGGCTTCAGATCATGCCTGGTAATCAGGAATTTTGCCACCGGGCCGCCCATGAGGCTCGCCAGGATCAGGCCAAAGGTGGCGCAGGCGATACCGATCTCCATGGCGTTGCTGATGCCGTATTCCTCGGCGATTTGCGGCGCCCATGCAATCGCGGTTCCATGGCCGCCGATGAGCGAGACACCGCCCCCCAGCATACCGATTTGTGACTGCAGTCCAAACAGCGAGGCGATGGTGATGCCCGTCAGGTTCTGCACGATCATATAGCCGATGGTGATCGAGAGAAGAATGACCAGCGGTTTTCCGCCCTCGATCAGATCCCGCAGGCTCGAGTTGATGCCGATGGTGGTGAAGAAGTAGACCAGCAGGATATCACGAGCCTCGAGATCGAACTCGATTTCGACACCGGATGCAGCATACAACAGTGCGATCAGCACAGAAACGAGCAAACCGCCGGTGACGGGTTCCGGAATGCTGAACTCTCGCAGAAAGCCGATGGCATCGTTGAGCCGCTTGCCGGCGAACAGCACGATGATTCCAATCGTCACCGTGAAAAAACCATCGAGTTGCAAAATGTTATTTTCGAATTCCATACTATTTCCGCATAGGATTACCGCTCATCAGCGCTTCGAGGTTTCACCCGGTGACTCGCGAAAGGCATGATACAACGTCCGCCGGGAAACTCCAAGCGAGCTGGCGAGCGCCTCGACCCCCTGGATAAGAGCTGTCATCGCGAAGTGATTCAATAAGACTTCAGGTGAAAACGTGCTTCACCATATCTGCTCTTAATTTCGATGAATACCGGTATGTGGCGGCTCCCCCTGGTAATCCACGCATGCAGAGACACCGGCTTCTCTCCCTTCTCGAGCTCATCGATCCTGATCTTCCATGTTTTCCAGCTTTTTCCGGCCGCATTGACCTCCTCCTGCGCAACGACTGCCACCCGGAACTGGAGCTTGTTCCTGCCATCAGTGCCCGCAAATGATGCCTTATAGCCGACTTTTAATGGCGCCGAGCGCACTGTCTGCAGCAGTGTCATGCGATCCAGCGCATTTTTGCCTACTGGTTTGTGCTTCACTTTCTTTACCCTGATCTTCTCAGCCGACTTATGATCCGTCGCCACAAACGGCAATACCGCTGCCGGCAGCGGCTCCCCCTTTGAGCCAAGCTTGTAAAAATCAGTGGTGTTGGCGCCCCCGGGAATGACCGCCAGCGAGTGCTTGTAGCCGTAGGGCATATATTGCTTGCTGTATTTTTTTTCGCGCATCTCGAAAGCCAGCGTGCGCGATGGGTTCAGCTGGTAAAAGCTTCGGTAGTGAAAGCGCACCTTGAAGACAGCTTCCAGAACCTTGTAACCCCTGGAACTCAGCGTTGCCGTGGAGACCATGCAACTACCCCTGCCCGCGCAATCAGCGAGCCGCTCAGTGCTGATCGACGCCCTGGAGACATCCGTCCATTTGTAGCCGGAGAGCAGCCCCTTGTACTCGATCAGGTAGTCGAACCGTTCGGCGGCATGCAGAGACAAGGATGCCAGCAGCAGCGAAAGTGCGAGTATAGATTTCATGAACATATAGGCATTCCTGGTGGATTTATTAAGGCGCAGTCAGGGAAGAGTCCCTACACCCAATCGCGTGGATCCTCGTCTACAGAAGGCTTTGTTGCTCCTCCATCGTCTATGAACAACCGGTGCCAGATAGCGAACTGCATCAGGCAAAATACCTCCCGGGCCGCCTTGCCGCTGTTGCGCTGAACCTGGAACAACG
>JAYELV010000203.1:0-3264 GCA_034717755.1 Pseudomonadota bacterium
CCTGGCAAGCCGTTTGCGTGACAAAGTGCTGGCGCGTATGGAGGAAGCACTGGAGCAACGCTTGAGTGACGCCTGAAACCCCCACGGACAACATCGGCGGCAGATAACTTCATCAGTATCAACTATCTTTCTAAGGAATCTACAACATGAGCTTAAAGGCGCTGATATTCGACGTGGACGGCACCCTTGCAGAGACCGAAGAGTACCATCGCAAGGCCTTCAACAAGGCCTTTGCTGATGCGGGACTCGACTGGAGTTGGAGCCGGGAGCAGTATCGTGATTTGCTGGCCGTCTCGGGTGGCAAGGAGCGTATTCTTCACTTCCTGAAAGCGGAGGATCCGCAGCAGATCCATCGCGAAAATCTCTATGAGTGGATCGCCGCTCTGCACCAGGCCAAGACTGCGCTCTATACCGGGATGATGGCCTCAGGTGAGATCGAACTGCGCCCCGGCGTGGAACGCCTGATCCGCGAGTCCCACAGGGCCGGTCTGCGACTTGCCATAGCCACCACCACCAGCATGGCAAATATCACCGCTCTGTTCGACGCCACCCTGGGTCAGGATGTGCTGGAGTGGTTCGAAGTCATCGGCGCCGCAGAACAGGCGTCGGTGAAAAAGCCTGATCCCTCGGTCTATCTGTGGGTGATGGAACAGCTTGGACTACCACCTGCCGAGTGTCTCGCAATCGAGGATACGCACAATGGCGTACAGTCTGCTCAAGGCGCGGGGATTCCGGTGCTGGTGACCCAGAGCTATTACAGCGAAGGCGAAGATTTCAGCGGCGCCATAGCAGTGCTGAGTGATCTTGGTGAACCACATCAACCCTATCAGGTATTGACAGGAGTTGATGATACCCCCGGTCAGGTTGATTTGCAGTGGCTTCAGGCCAGTTTCGCGTCATAAGGTTGAGCTGAGATACTGTCACTCATAGCAGCAATTCTAAATGTAGAGAGATACTCACCACGAAGCACACGAAGATCACGAAGGCATTATTGTAAACAGTTGATTCTTCGTGGTCTTGGTAGTAAAAGTCTTTTAAAAAATCGGCATTTTATAGGTACATTGAGAATTGCTACACTCATAGAAGTGTATCTCGGAGTATGGGATAACAATGCTATGATGCAGTTCCTGTACGACACAGAGGTGCTGTGTCTGCTGAGAATCTGTCAATAAAAGGAGAATGCAATGAAGCCACTGGTCGGCATCATCATGGGGTCAACTTCCGACTGGGAGACGATGCGCCATGCTGTCGAAACCCTGGAGGAGCTGAATATTCCACATGAGACCGAAGTGGTCTCTGCTCACCGCACCCCTGACAAGTTGTTCAACTATGCCGAAGAGGCCGAGGGACGTGGTATTGAAATCATCATTGCAGGCGCCGGAGGCGCTGCACATCTGCCGGGCATGACTGCGGCAAAGACAGTGTTACCGGTGCTCGGTGTGCCGGTGCAGTCAAAAGCTCTCAATGGCATGGATTCGCTGCTCTCCATCGCGCAGATGCCTGCAGGCATCCCTGTGGGTACTTTGTCCATTGGCCGCGCAGGTGCAATCAATGCGGCGCTGCTGGCCGCGGCCATGCTGGGAAATAAACATGCGATGATTCGCACAGCACTCAATGTGTATCGTAGACGTCAGACCGAACAGGTGCTGAAGCATCCTGATCCACGGGACGATACATGAAGATCGGTATTCTCGGCGGCGGTCAGCTCGCCCGCATGCTGGCCCTGGCAGGCTACCCTCTGGGGCTTGAGTTCGTTGTCCTGTGTCCGTCAGCTGACGCCTGCGCAGCGCCTGTGAGCGAACATTTGTGTGCCGGTTTTGATGATAGCGAGGCACTACAACTGCTCGCCAGCAAAGTCGACAGAGTCACATATGAATTCGAAAGTGTGCCTGCAGAGGCGGTGGAATATTTAAACGACCTGGTACCCGTCTACCCGCCGCCCCGGGCGCTGGCGACATCCCGTGATCGGCTGCATGAGAAAAATCTGTTCAACGAACTGGGAATCGATACTGCACCCTTCATGGCGGTAGAGAGCCTGGATGATCTGCAACAGGCGGCAGTTCAAATTGGCCTTCCCGCCATCCTCAAGACACGCACACTGGGTTATGACGGCAAAGGACAACAACGTCTGCATGAGCATTCGGAACTCGGCTCAGCCTGGGAGGCAATAGGCTCGGCCGCCGCAATTCTGGAGGGAGTGATCCCGTTTGAACGGGAGCTCTCCATCCTCGCGGTCAGAGGCCGCTCGGGTGAGATGGCCTTTTATCCGTTATCTGAAAACCGGCACGAGGCAGGGATATTACACTTCTCGAGCAGCCTGCAAGATGATCCCATGCAGGAACTTGCGGAAGATTATGCGCAACGCCTGTTAGAGCATCTGGATTATGTCGGGGTAGTTGCGATTGAGTTTTTTCAGATCGACGGTCAGCTTCTGGCCAATGAGATGGCGCCGCGCGTACACAACTCGGGGCACTGGACCATCGAGGGAGCTGTGACCAGCCAGTTCGAGAATCATCTGCGGGCGGTAGCTGGCCTACCCCTGGGAAGCACCGAATTAACCGGCCACTGCGGGATGCTCAATCTGATCGGTGAAATACCGGATATCGATGCCGTGCTGGCCATACCAGGCGCGCATCTGCATCTCTACGGCAAGGCGCCGCAGCCCGGGCGCAAACTCGGGCACATCACTCTATGTGCGAAAACCGAACAACAGCTGAAGCAGCTCTTGACACGAGTGCCCGGTATTTAGAGCCACCAGCATTCTAAATGAAGAGAGAAACTCACCACGAAGCACACGAAGATCACGAAGAATCAACTGTTTACAATAATGCCTTCGTGATCTTCGTGTGCTTCGTGGTAAAAATCTTTTGTGACTATTCAGTATCCTCTGAAATCAGCCATTAAGTCACTGCTATTGGGTGTATCTGGAGGAAACGCCAGAGGCAGGATGCCGGAAGCGACCATGGATGTATTTACGGCATTTTTCGGAAGATGTGCCTGGAAACAGTGACGAATTAGCAGATACTGAATAGTTACAATCTTTTTTAGGTACCGGTACTCTACCCTGTACATTGAGATTTATCCGGACGGACGGCCATCAGCAATTCTAAATGTAGAGAGATATTCACCACGAAGGACACGAAGGAGTTTTTGTAACCAGTTGATTCTTCGTGGTCTTCGTGTGCTTCGTGGTAAAAGTCTTTTAAGATCTCAATATTTTATTGGTACATTGAGAATTGCTAGACGGCCATCCATGCTGTTGAC
>JAYELV010000204.1:0-3256 GCA_034717755.1 Pseudomonadota bacterium
ATTTCGACCCCGTGCAACGCGGCGACCAGGTGATCCTGGTGGGTTTTGGCTGTGAGCATTCACCTCGTGACTATAGACCTTCATCAGTTTATGCTCGCAGAACCTGGGGGCGAACAGAGGTGATCCGCGCAGATAAGGTGAACTTCTACAGCTTTGCACGGCTAATGCGGACCGATCATCCATCACTCTGCCCCGGTGACTCCGGTGGTCCGGTTATGCGTAATGGTCGCGTGGTGGGCGTAAATGGCGTTGTCTACGGCCTGGGGCCTGCGGATGCTGCGCGCTCAAACATGTCGGTAAATTTGAGCAGTCTACCTAAAGAAGTGAAAGATATCGAAGCAACTACAGTTGGCCAAACAATGGATAGAATCAACGAATGAATAATTTGGCTCTTTTGAGGAAATTCACTCGATTTATTAGATGCATATAGATACTTTTTGGATATTGCTGAACTGAGATAAATAGTTCTGTCTATCTTATGTCCACAGAGAAACTGTGAAATAAACTGTGTGAGAAAATAATGAATAATGAGGCAGTGCCAACTGAATCAGGGATATATGTCGCTAGTACATTGATGCACAAATAACTATAAGCAGAGGCGCTGTCATAACGCCGTCATTCCGGCAGTCTTTTAGCCGGACTAAAGCGCTTGCGCTTTGAACGCCCACAGGGCGGCCCGAAGGGTGAGCGAAGCGAATAACTCCATGTGTGTCGAGTAACTTATCAAAAAGCCCGTGTATAGTTCAAGTCTGCGCAGGGTCGGGATCAGCCTTTCAGGGACGCGTGAATACGTCCATGGTCGCTTCCGGCATCCTGCCTCTGGCGACATTAATACATCCATGTATGTCATAAGCTCTGATAAAACATCCCTGTTTTCGACCGCGCAGGGTGATGGGACTAAAATCTCGTGATATTGAAAGGCTCTATCGGAAAGTCGCTTGTGCCGTCAACGATCAGTTCGGCGAGTATCCTGCCGATCAGCGGAGAGAGCTGAAAGCCGTGGGCTGAAAAACCAAAGGCATGGTAGGCGTCTTCGGTGGTGCTGCTTTTGCAGATAACAGGGAGGTTGTCGGGCGTAAAGGCTTCGATCCCCGCCCAGGTGCGTACGATGCGCACCTCTTTTAACTGTGGGAACAGCGCCATGACACTGCGCGCACTCACTGCCAGCCCGGGCCATCTGATTTCGCTGTGCTCGTTGCGGAAGTCAAGGTCCGCCATATGCGCCCCGCCGATCAGCAGGGTGCCGTTTTGCATCTGTTTGAATGATAGCTTGCGGCTGGCCGAGCCGATGACCGGATCGATGAAGTGCGGCAGGCGCTCTGTCACCATCAGCATTGGAGCGCCGGGTTTCAATGGTACGGGTTCCCCCAGGGAGGTGGCGATATGGCCTGCCCATGCGCCGGCGCAATTGACCAGTACAGGCGCCTGGAACTCCCCCTTGCGAGTGGTAACCCGCCAGTTTCCCTGCTCCCGTTCAATCGCATCGACGATGGTGTTGAGGCGGTATTCAACGCCCAGTAAGCGCGCCTTGTGGCGAAAAGCAGTGAGCGCATGAAAGGGGCGTGCATAGCCGTCTTCACGGCAGATCAATGCGCCGACACAGTGTGGGGCCAGCGCCGGAGCCAGTTGATAGAGCTCTTTGCGGCCAATCATCTCTTCATGCCTATAACCGAGCGAGTGTACCAGTGCGGCACGCTGTTCCAGCAGCTCGAGGTCATCGCTGTTTTCCGCCACCCGAATCTGGCCGGGAAAGCGCGCATCACAATCTGAATCAACCAGCGTTTCAATATTGCGCCACATTTTTGCTGCTGCGACCGTCAGCGGGATTTCCGCCGCTTGACGGTTGAGCTGGCGCAAGCCGCCGGCATTGACGCCCGAGGCATGACGGCCGGGGCTCTCTTTTTCCACAACGGTGCAGTGAAGACCTCGCATGGCAAGTTGCAGTGCCGTCGAGGAGCCCATGAGGCCGCCACCGATGATGATGACATCCCGCTTCATTCTGTCTCGTCCGGGTAGAGGCTTGCAAGCTGTCCCAGGGTCAAGGGCTTGAGTGGCGGGCGAATTCGAAACTGCGTGCTTTGCTGCAGTGGGATGGATGTTTTATCTGCAACAATATGGGCTACTGCCTGCGAGCATTGGCGACCCTGGCAGGGCCCCATGCCGCAGCGGGTATAAAATTTTACCTGGTTGCTGTCGCTATGCCCGTCGGCGATTGCAGCACGAATCTCCCCGGCTGTCACCTCTTCACAGCGGCATACGATGGTGTCGTCATGTGGAACTCTGAGCATGCTATCCGGGATACGGAACAGTTTTTCAAGAAATGGCCGAATGCGCAGATCCGCATTCATCCATTTTCTGTCCTGTTTAGCCTCCAGATCCATCTCCTGCTGATTCACAACCCCCAGGTTGTACAAGATCCTGAAGGCGGCAATACGCCCGGCATGCTCTGCCGTGCGTGCCCCGCCGATGCCGCCGCCGTCGCCTGCAATCAGGATGCCTTTAACGCTGCTGCTGCCCCACTCATCCTGCTCTGGTCTCCAGCACTGCTGACTCTTGTGCCAGAAATGGTCGCAGCCGGCAGCCTGGCTGAGATGTATGTTCGGTACAATGCCAAAGTGGATCATCAGGGAGTCCGTCTTGAGTCTATGGTTGCTGCCTTTGTGGCGGTAGCTGATGGACTCAAGAGAGTCTGCGCCATGTGCCTGCAAATCACGGATGCCATTGTGCAGTTCGACGCCAGCCAGTCTCAATGTCTGCTGATAACGCAGTCCCTGGGTAATGTGGTGATGCACCAGCAGCGCAGAGGGAAGTTTGGGCAGGGCCTTGATATAGTTGCCCCTGGAGATGGTATCCAGAACAGCCTTGACCCTGACTCCGGCGCGCAGATATTGCCACGCCAGCAACAGCAGCAGGGGTCCGGAGCCGGCAAGCACGACACCGTCAGCGGGCACGATACCGCTGCCTTTGAAGAGTATCTGCCCCGCACCGGCGTTCATTACTCCAGGCAGTGTCCATCCCGGAAAAGGCACAGGGCGCTCGAATGCGCCGTTGGCGATCAGCACCTGGTCAGCGTTAATCATGCGCGCCTGTTGTTGCTGAATCACGCCGATATCCCGCTGCCCGGAGAGTGACCAAACCCTGGTGTCGGGATAATATCGGGCGGAGCTGTTGCGAAAGGCAGTGACCAGTTTTTCACCACGGCGATATTCAGGTCCCAGCTTGTCTGCTCGCTCCACAGGTGAGGCTTCGATGGCGC
>JAYELV010000205.1:0-12628 GCA_034717755.1 Pseudomonadota bacterium
TGGAGCATATCCAGCCAATTTCTGAATCAGCGATCTGAGCAGATTTGGAGATATGTGGCGAATGGCTGCCACATACTCTTATGCATAGTTCCCAGTTATGTATAGTACATAAACGATCTCTGGCTGAGAGCCGCGATTTCATTGGGTTTCGAGCAAAATAGCCTCCCATTAACTTGACATAGTTTTTCCGGTGTTCTTGAGTGGTGATCCACTCATTTCAGTAGACGACCGTATTGAATCCTCATAATCAATCGATATCCTTGCTTCATGAGCGCCAATTACCCCCATATTCATGATTTCACGCCTATTCCTGCCGATGATGCAGTTTCTTCAGGCGCATAACTATGTATAGTTCGAGATTGGCTCTGCAAGAGCCGGCTCGCATATGGAGCTAGAACTATACATAGTTGAGAACTATGCATAAGGAGCACTATGTATAGCTATACATAGTACTCCAAACCGGTCATTCATCACCACCAAGATAAATCCGAGCAAGATAGTCAATGGCAGGCAGATTACCAGCATATCTGCTCTGGGATACGCAAATTGCTCCTTATCACACTGAGGTCTGAGCTGGCAGCGTCATTGAACAGGATCACTGCAAGGGTCATTTCTGCGAATGTGCTGTAGAGTTAGGTGAACGCGGCTAGAATGGCGAGGTTTGTATACATGCAGGTTTCCCCGCAGCGCTCTTATGCGTTTTTTTCGAGTTGCAGCGCTTTTTCAGAGATCTCTTTGTAAAGTGTCACTACTTGTGTCGTGAGTTGCTGATACTCAGGATGTCGATCTATGATGGGCAGGATATCCTGGACATCCGCTATCGCGCGTTCCATAAAATCCAGTTCCAGGTCGCCAAGCGGTTCACCTGCATCGACTTTTTCCTGGATCGCGAGAAGTCTTGGCAGTCTCAGCGTCTCCAGCCTCTCCAGGAGGGCCGCTATAACACCGGTATCCTGTGTAGATTGATTCATATTTTGCTCCATCTATTATTGATAAAGGAATGCTCAGTGCAGCGGAAAAATATAGTTCATCCAGGAGAGCATGCGTAGCAGAATCTTGCGCAATACCGCCACATGGTGAGCGTGCTCTGTATAGATTGCGCTCTGCGCATAGGCGCCCTCGGGCAGACGATCCCGGTAGGCATCGAAGGCGGGGTCGGTGATCTTCATCACCACCGGCACCCGGCCAGGCTTCGACAATAGCGGCATCTTCTGCAAATCACCGGTCGCTATCAACTGCCCCTCCCCCAGGGCGGGGACGACATGCTGCACCTCAGCGGCAAACACCTCTCCGGGGATAGCATCAAAGGCAATCTCCGCCTCATGCCCCGCCTCCAGACGCAGCAGACTGTTTTGACGAAACCAGCCGATGTACTGTTTCTCAGGCTGCCTGTTGATATACACCATCAATGGCCGCAGCGGCAGCGGCACGGCGCGCATGCCCGGTCTGAGTAACAACTGGGTCACATAGCCATCCGTAGAGGCCTTCACTACCGAGCGCTCCAGCTTGAATTCGGCATCCCTCAGCTCGGCCTTTATGGTATCGACCCGCTCCTGCGCCTGGTCCAGGGCGCGTTGCGAGCCGACATCTTTCTCGTACAACTCTCGCGCCCGCACCAGATCCGGTTCCGCTGCCGCCAACTGGGCCGTGTAATTCTCTATATCATATTCATAGGGGCGGGGATCCAGCTTGAACAGCACATCACCCTTCTTGACTGGCACATTCGGCTGCACAGGCACCTCGATGACCGTGCCGGCCACATCGGGAGTGATGGGAGTAGAGTAGAAATACTCCCGAGTATGCTCCGAATAGGGGTGATTGTAGTTCATACCAAAAAATATCGCCCCAAGCATGACGATGCCCCCCAGGGCGGCTGTCGGCACCGTCCACTTGGTCAGTGGAATTCTGAAGATCTTGAAGATAGCGGTGCAGATAGCCGTATATGTCAGGATTAACAATATTTCCATGGCGTAGACCTATTGATTGCTCTCAGCATCTGGCGATGCTGGAGATTTGGGAGAAGATGGAGTGAAATCAGAGGCTGAATCTTCAGCCAGGCTGGAAGGTGATACGGCCACCGATCCGAGGAGTGCCGATTCCACGTCCTGCAGGCGGGCACTCAGCTCCCGGTTCCTCTCTTCCAGCCTTTCGACGGCATGCCCCGGCGTCTCACCTTTGTTAACAAAGCCCCAGCCCCGATCCTCGCGGTAGAGAGAGGCCCAGATCCATAGAAAAGGCCACATGATATGCAATGTGAAGAGACTGACCCAGCCTGCCACATGGATTGCATCCTGCTGCGGATGATTCCTGTGTTTGGCTATTTCGTAGGGGATATCGTGCAGGGCGATGATACCGTAGAACAGGACCAGTGCGACGAAGATCAGCACCCCCAGTGCTATATAGTTGAGCATATTCGGCTCCTAACGAGGTTAAAAAAATGATAGCAGCGCAAGACAGCTTTGAACGGCAGCCTGACTATCAAAAAATGAAATATTACTATTCCGTCAAAAAATGTCTAATGCAATATAATCATCATACTGATAATGCCAACGCATCACGCTGTTGATCCTTCACCCTCAAACCTGATGCTACGCGCCGGCAGCGCCAACTGCGCACCAGCTGCTGCAATGATGTCCAGGATGCGCAGGTTCAGATCTTCCACACTTCCAAGGTATTCATTGAAGTCTCTGGTTGTAATATAGGCAAAGATCTCCAGATTCAGAGAGTGCTCACCGTATTCGGTAAAACGTATGCGGGCGGGTACCGGATCGACATCCGCATGCGTCTCAAACATCTTGCGGACTCCAGCCAGAACGGCGCGAACCTGATCTGGCGTCGTATCATTGCGCAGCCTGACACCTCTTCTGTAAAGAATCTTGTCGCGCTTGGTCAGGTTTTCGATATCCATGCTGGCCATACTTGCATTCGGAATGGTCACCAGCGTTCGCTCCAAGGTGCGAATCGCTGTTGAGCGCAGACCGATCTCCTCGACAATGCCGAGCGTACTGCCGGCGCGGCAGAAGTCACCGATGCGTATAGGCTGGGCAGCGTAGAGCGTGATGCCGCCAAGCAGGTTCTCGATCGACTTCTGTGCCGCGAGACCGATAGCGATGCCACCGACACCGAGACCTGCGAGCATGGCTGAGACATTGAAGCCGAGGTTGTCTAACCATGAAATGGCGGCGATTAATATGATAACGACATTGACCAGCGTCGCTGCCGGCCGCAGCAGCACAATGGCCTGCTCATTTCCATTTGCCTTGAGGCGATCTGCGAGCCGGCCAAATGCAAGCTTGACCACTCCGGTGATCAACCAGGCGACAGCGATAATCTCCAGGGTCTTGGCTTCAAAAACAGCTTTCGCCGTGTAGGTTGGTGAAATCAGCTCATAATTCATCCTGATGATCACAATAAAAATCAGAAACTGGATCGGGCCTGCAATGAAGCGATGCAAACGCTCGTAGCCGCGCTCCTTACTCAGGCTGAGTCTTAGAATCAGGCACGCAATGCGAGTGATGATCCAGCTTATAACGAAGGCAGCGATCAGAATGCCAATCAGCATCACCCATTGCCATACTACCAGGCCAAAGAATTCGGACTCCGGCAGCATACGCGCCAGCTTGTCACCGTACTTCCCATAACCATAATGTTCATAGAGACGCGGAATTTCGGAGACGGTGTGGTTGGAGAGTTTCCACACATAGGCGCCTTTGCCATCCGGTATATGCTGCATGAGGATATCGACGGCGCCATCGGGGATGCTAAGACGCCCGATGATATCGCGGTTATCCGGCAGACCATCATCCTTATGCCCTTTGGGATCATCGCTGATGGTATCGGGATCAGCCCACAGGGAGCGGTCAACGATAATTTTCAGTTGACGCGCCAGCTCCTGGTCCTTACTTGTTATGTAAGCAGGCAGATTGCGCATATCAAGGTAATTCATGGCGCGCGCGTAATCGCGATTTTTCAATGCCTCGGCGATACCCATCACGCTGCTGCGGGGTGTGCCGCGGTTGAATTCATCCTGAGGGATGGCTTTGAGTACGGCAGCCTGTGCGGGCTTATCCTCTTTTTTCGGCTCCTCTTCGATCAAATCCTTGATCGTCGGCGCTTTTGGCGAATCAATTGCTAAAGCAGGCGTGGCCCACTGAAGCAATAAAAGCAGCATGAGCACGACTACAGAAAGTATCGCCGGGTATAGCCGGGTATCTCTATTCATTGCTATATTCAAAGCCTCGGGCGCTATCGACGACGTGCGCAATAAAAATGGTATTCGCTTGATAGCGGTAGTAGATGTTGTAACGTCCAACGGGGAAAAAACGGATACCCTCCAGCACGTCCGCTCTTTCAACACCAATTTCCGGTTGATGTGTAAGCAATTCGCATTCAATCAGGATTCTGTCTAGCTGTCCATCGGCATACTCAAGATAGCTATGTTCTGCAATATAACGCCAGATAGCCCGTAAATCGTCTTTTGCAGTCTCGGTAATAACCAGATCGATCATTTTGCTGTATTTGTCCTTATAGTTTTTTACGCTCTTCAGACTTGATTTGCTCGATAACGCCTTGATTAAAAGGCTCGTAGCGGCCCTGGCTAATGGCTTTGTCTGCACGAGCAAGTTTAGCCTTTAGCAATTCAAGCTTTGTTTGCTCAATAGCTTTTGCTTCCTCATATGAATACAAAACGGCTATTGGTCGTCCGTTTCTTTCGATGGTGACCGGCTCTCGTTGCACAGTATCCAGCATCTCGGCCTGCCTCTCTCTCATCTCTTTGGCTCCAACATGTATCATTTACTACCACCTCTAAAGTGTACGTAATTATAAATAAGGTACCCTTTTGTTCTACCCAGTGCAAGGGGCCTGTTTGAGCACCGCTATCCTTACACTTAAATGAGTGTGGCAGTTCCACACATGTATCATGCGCAAGATCTGGATTTTAGAGAATCGCACAGGATGTGGGCAAGATAAAGTCTCAACGCTTCAACTTGCTCGTGATACATTTGCATTATCAGTATGATGATGACAATGCATTAGACATTAGATGATAGGAGAGTAGAATTTCATCGTATTGTCGGCATTCTTTAAATTCCAATGGTTATGGGTTATCAATGATGATTAAACTAATAGTTGCCTCTATCTTGTTTTCTGCACTCTTAACTGGCTGCGGAGGAGCGGTAAAATCTGACGATCAGGCACGGCAGGGACCGGCGGATGACTGGCATACCTCGGTACCCCCTTATGCCAGGCTATAAGTTACCTGGAGTCGATATCCTCATTGTAGATCCCTACCCCCCGCTCTCTTTGCGCCCAAATCGTTTCGCCAGGTGATTTGCTGAGATGCCGTGGGCAATCAGACTGAAAAATACCGTGCATATCACCACTAACGCCAGCTGCTCGGCATGGGGTACTTTCGCGTTAATGACGATAATCGCAAAAACGATACTCGCCAAACCACGCGGCCCGAACCAGCCCAGGAACAACCGGCTGGAGACACTCTCCCCTAATCCGGTCAGGGAGATGAAGATAGGCAGCATGCGTATGACGGTGAGACTCAGCAGTGCGTAGACCACTACTTCCCAGCTGAACGAGTTGAATGCCGGACCAATCACCATTGCCCCGAACAGCAACCAGGTCAACAACGCCAGCGTTTCGCCGGCGCCTTCAGCGGCCAGCACCAGCTTATGCGTGGCATCTTTGGCCAGAAAACCAAACAGCAAGCCACCGGTAAACGCGGCGATATAACCGCTGCCATGCAGGCTTTGCGCAATTGCAAAAGAGGCGATGGCCAACCCCGGCACAGTGACCTGCTTCCATATCTCCGTGATCCAGCCGCGCTGAAAAGTCCAGCGCAGCAGCGATGCGCCAATCAGCGCCAGCCCCATGCCAACGGCAATTCCAATCCCGAGCTCCTCTGCGAGCAGAACCAAAGCAGATGTTGAGCCTTCGCCATCATTTCCGCTAACGGCCAGGGCGATGAAAAACAGCAGGATGGGAACAGCAATACCATCATTCAGCCCGCTCTCCACATTCAGACCTTCACGTATCCTGGCCGGAACGGCCTTGTTTGTAATGACGGCTTTACCGAGCGCCGCATCGGTAGCGGCAAGCATGGTCGCCAAAATTGCCGCCTCATACAATGACAAGCCGTCAAACATCCATAGCGCAAAACCGAATCCTAGCAGGATAGCGCCGGGCAGGCCGATCAGCAGCATACGTGTCGGAATCCGGAACTGTCGTTTGAGGATAGAGAAATCCGCATTCGCCGCATCGAGGAACAGGATTAAGGCCAGGGTCAGATCGGCGAGAGTCCGTAAATCCGCGCTGGTGGCATCACCATCGAGCAAGTCAAAGCCAAAAGGACCTAGCAGAAACCCGACGATGACGAACACCATAGGCCCTGAAATCGCCGTGCGTTCGATACGGCCTGCAACCAGACTGTAGAGGAAGATAAACAGGGCAAGAATTGCAAGTTCAACATACATATCGGATATTTACTCCCAAACAATGGGTTGGAGTGGTTGTGGATTAAACGTCAGCGCATCCATATCCATGAGTTACAGGAATCTGGCATGCGCCGGAATGATGGTGATGGTTGTTTCACTCTTTATTTCCGCTGACGGAGAAGCGCATGCCGATCAGGCTTGCGACAAGAATAGCCAGGTAGAACTGCCCGACGATTGCCTCCAGATAGACAAAAAAACGGGATACCGGCAACGCTGCTGAAATGTCGCCATAGCCAAGCGTTGTCAGCGTGATAAAACTGAAATAGATCATGCGTAAAAAGCTCTCTTGCCAGTCTGTCGAAGAAATTCCGGCAAACGAACCCGGTTCAGCCCGCATGAGCAGTAGGTAGATTATGGCCCAGATCATGCCCAGCAGCAGATAGAAGCAGATAGCGCCTGTGATTCTATTGCGATAGATGGTATCGACAGAGAGCACCTGCTGAATCGCCAGCCAGGCGGTCAGTGAGAAAAACCCGAGCATGATCAGCAGGTGGATATGCCCTAATCCAGCCTGATCCATGATGCTTTCTGCGATGGCAACCAGAACAATGGTGGAGATGAGGCCAAGACCTGTATGAAACCAGCGACGCTCACTGCGGATGCTGAAAATGCCAACAATCAACATCAGGACAGTCGATGCAGTAATCAGTCCCTGTCCATACCCCCCTGCATATTGCTCGACGACTGCACTGGCAAACAGCAGTATTAGAAGGGCAAGAGTCAGGTAGATGAAGTTATTTTCTGTTGTCATTTTGTGAGGCATATTGATTCAACTCTCTACCATGCACGAAGTTTTGAGAAGTTACGATACTAAAAGATCTTCAAGTCTCGTCACTCTGAGACTTTGCCTCTAATGTATAACTGCCGGTTGACTTTTTTCAGGTCAGTCTCGGTAATGGTTCCCGCCGCATCCTTCAGACGCAGATGATTCAGCACATAATCATAGCGCGACACAGCAAGCGCACTGTCGGCCCGAAAGACATCACGCTGCGAGTTCAGCACATCCACCAGGGTGCGGTTGCCAACTTCATAACCCGCCTCTGTTGCAGCCAGCGCACTCTGCGTCGATATCGTCGTCGCCTTTAACGCCTTGACCTGGCTGATGCCGGAAAAAATGCCGCGGTAAGCATCATTGGAATTTCGCGTCACCCTGCGTTTGGCGGCTTCCAGTCCGGAGCGCGCTGCACGCAACCTGGACCGTGCCTGTCTGGTGCTGTGCGTGACACGTCCGCCTGTATAGAGAGGAATATTCAATCGCAGGCCGATTCTGGCATCATCATCACCATTGACAAAAACATCTCTGCGACCGGAATCATTATAGGTAGAGGCGCCTGCGACCACATCAGCCGTGGGGAAGTGACCGGAACGGATGACCTCGACCTCCTTCTCCGCTATCCTGACCTCCTCCTGTGCAGCAATCACATCCGGATTGTTCTTCAATGCGGTGCTAGTCCAGTGCTTGATACTGGCCGGTTTTGGACCGATCAGAGGGATTTTCTGTTTGAGTTTTGCCAGTTTCCCCGGATCCTTGCCAATAATTTCACGCAGCACCTCCCTGTTATTTTGCAGATTATTCTCGGCCAGGATCAGTGCGGAACGCGCTCCATCGTAGCGCGCCTGGGATTCATGCACATCGGTGACAGGAATCAAGCCGACATCATAGCGCTGGGTCGCCTGGTCCAACTGCTTGAGAATGGCGCGGGCTTCAGCTTTGCTGAAGGTGACATCATCTTCTGATGCCAATACGCCGAAATAGGCTTCTGCGACACGCATGATCAAGGTCTGCTCATCGCCATGATAAAGCGCCTCTGCCTGATCAACAATATGATCCGCCTGCTTGTATCCCATGTAAGCTTCCCTGTCATAGAGAGGCTGTGACAGATCAATTGCGGCTTCGGTTCTGTTCCAGCTGTTGTCAGCTTGACGGCTTGTAATAGCTGTCCCGGCACCTGAGACAAAAATTTGCGGCAACAGCCCGGAACGAGCAATCGGCTTCGCTTCGCGAGCGGCTTCCAGTGAAGCTTCCGAGCCCAGTATTTGTGCATCATTGGTGCGCGCCAGCTGGTAGATATTGTTCAAATCACTTGCAGAGAGCGGCGAAGCTGTGGCGAACAACAACAACAGGGAAGGGGGAAATATTTTCATTGGCTGCATTTTACTCACTATTGTTTCTCCAGCAGGGCGCAAAGACGGCTAATAGCAGAGCTAACCACGAGATGGAAAGAGATAATTCAACCAGGATGACATACGCAACAGAATTTGCCTGAGAAAAACAACCTGGCTGCCATGTTCTGAATAGATCGCTGTTTGTGCATAGGCGCCACCAGGCATAGCATCTGCATAATCTGAAAATCTTGGATCGGTAATTTTAATCATTACCGGAATTCTGCCCGCTTTGACGTTTGAACCCATACCATAGAGATTACCTGTTGCCTGCAGTTCACCTTCAGCCAAAACAGGGACAAATTTGATCACTTCACCTGAAAAAATCACCCCGGGTATCCCATCAAAGGCTATTTCAGCTTTACTGCCTGGTTTTAATCTCATCAGGGTATTTTGATTGAACCATGCAGTAAAAACAGAAGAGCCGGAGTGGATAAACACCATGGCAGGTCTCAATGGCGTAGCAACCACGTAGAGACCCGGGTGAACGAATAGCTGCGAAACATGCCCATCGGTTGAGGCCTTGAGAACGGTTTGCTCCAGATCATAGTTGGCATCACCTAGCTTTGCGGTAATATCATCTACGCTTGCCGTCAAAACATCCACATCCCTTTGACTTCCAACTTTTTTCTCCAGTAATTCTATTGCCCTGTCCAGATCGATCTTTAATGATTTCAATTGTGCGGTTAAAGAGTCGACTTTATTCTGAAAAGGGACTGGGTCAATCTTGAATAGCACATCACCTGCTTTTAACGGGGTATTGGGTTCGACATCAACTGAGATAACTCGTCCCTTCACTGCGGGAATGATTGGAGTGGTCTGAAAATACTCACGGCTCACCGTTGAGTATGGATGGTTGTAATCCATCAAGGCAAGTAGTGTTCCAATCACAAAAAAACCACCCAGAATGGCGGTGGACAACGTCCATTTAGTCACTGGAATTTTAAACACCCTGAATAACAGCATACAGAAGGCGTTATATAACAACATCAGCAGCCAGCCCATTAGACACCTCCTTCAATATTCCGGGTCAAGGGTTTCCCGGATTGACCTGATGTCGTATCAGAGACAGCTTTCTCAAGTTTATCAAAACGACTTTGCAATTGAGATAATTGCTGTTCCAATGGCTGAGTCGTATTATTCTCTACATCTTTTGCTTGCTGCAATCCCCATCCACGATCCTCTCGATAGAGGGTTGCCCAAATCCATATCAAAGGCCATAGAATTTGCAGGGTAAGCAAACTGAGCCAACCGGCAATTTGAATGGCATCCTGTTGCGGGGTGATTCTTCTTTTTGGTAATTTGATAGGGGATGTTACACAATCCTATAATTGCATAGAAAAAACTAATTATTATGAAGAACAGTAAAAATAGAGCGAGATAGTTGAGAAATGACAAATACATTATCAATAAACTCCTGAAAGAAGGAAGATAGTGCAGCATTGCTAATGCTATATAGATTAGCTTTTTAATAGGAAGAAATGGGAATCTGTTTTCGGAGGAAGCAGCACGCCACTGTAAGCAGGGCGAGATTTTACTTCCCCTGTCAAAAAATATCCAATGCATTATCTTTATCATTTTGATAATGTAAGCGCATCATGATCAAACTCAAACAACTTTCCCACGCGCTGACACTCCGGCGTCACGGAAATTTTCACCGCGCCGCCAAGGCGGCAAACATCTCGCAACCCGCACTTTCGAGAAGCATTCGCAGCCTGGAAGAGTCGTTGGGGGTGCAACTCTTCGATCGCCAGTCGTCTGTGGTCACGCCGACGCTCTATGGTGAGGCGCTGCTCCACCGGGCGAAGACAGTCTTTGCGGAAACCGAAGAGCTCGAGCGGGAGATCTCGCTCCTCAAAGGGCTCGATGCAGGGAGTTTCTCGGTCGCCATGGGGATCTACCCGGCGGAACTCTCAGGCAGCCAGGCGCTGGGAGAGCTGATCATGCAGCACCCGGATCTGCAATGTCACATCAGGCTGACCAAGTGGCGTGAAGTGACCGGACTGGTGCTGTCACGCTCCGTCGACCTTGGCATCCTGGAAACCAGTGTTTTGGAAAACATTGGAGAGCTGCTGGTGGAACCGTTATCCGGTCTCGAAGCGGTGCTTTTCTGCCGCCGTGGCCACCCTCTGCTCGATCGCAAGAAGGTATCGAAGTCAGATCTCGATAACTACCCTCTGGCGATGCTCCGCATACCTCCCCGTTTAGCAAGCCGGTTTCCCGGCAAGAGCAGCATCGATGCAATAACCGGTGACCTGGTGCCTTCAATTGAAGTGGACGAACTGGCGACAGCGCGCGCCGTGGTGCGGGCCAGTAACGCGTTTAGCGTCATGACGCCGTTGCAAATAGAGCCATGGCTGCTGAGCGGGGAATTTGCTGTTCTGCCTTTCAGGGCACCCTGGTTGAAGCTCGAATACGGCTTCATCCGCCTGCAAAAACGCATGATCTCCCCCGCCACGGAGCTCTACATGCAGTTGGTCAGAGAGATTGAACAAGAACAAGCAAAACGGAACCATGAACTGATGAATCAATTAGTTCCGGAATACAGTACGCAGTAGAAGAGAGTTTGCACGGTGATTAATCCCGATCATCCGGTGAATGTCTTTATTTGGCGCACCCTGTAACTACAGAGCAGTAATGCAACCAGGTGAGACAATAAAACCACAAACAAGGCACCAAACGCTACGAACTACGATCGTCCAAGTGTTGAAGCGTCAAAGCAATTTCACCTGTTAAGTACCTTCTCTTTTCAGAAATCTGAATGTCCGCAGTGGATGTCTTGTCATTCAGAATTGTCGCTTCAATGGCATTTTCGTGAAAATTTGAATGACTGCAATGAGGAATCACAACAAAGTGGTAGTTATCGACCCCTATGTGTAGTGCTTCAAACCAGACATCCAGGTAATATTTACAATATCAGAGCTGTGATGACCATTAACTCTCCTCTGCCTGCTGCAGTTCCTGATTTTTGTGCATCTTATCTCTGATACGCTCCAATCCATTTTCAACCAGTGAGTAAACTGACGGCACCACAACTAGGGTCAGCAGCGTTGAACTGACCATGCCACCGATAACGGCCACGGCGAGTGGCGCATTGGTATCCGCGCCGGCGCCGATGCCCATGGCTGCCGGGATCATGGAGAGAATCACCGTCAGCGCTGTCATCAGCACAGGTCTCAACCGGATGGGGCAGGCTTCCAGCAGCGCCTCGTTGACGGACCTGCCCTGCGCCCGTAACTGGTTGGTCAGATCGATCAGCAGGATGGAGTTTTTTGCCACCAGTCCGATCAACAGCACCAGTCCGATCATGGAGTAGATATTCAGTGAATGTCCGCCCAGCCACAGCCCGAAAATGCCGCCGATAATGGCCAGCGGCTGGGCCACCATCACGATCAGAGGCTGGATGAATGAGTTGAACTGGCTGGCCAGTGTCATGTAGACCAGGATCAATCCTGTCACAATAGCAAACACGATATACCCCGCTGTTTTACTGAACTCTTTGGCGCGTCCTATCAACTCCACCTGGTAACCCGTCGGCAGCAGTTTGTGCGCTTCATCCAGTACGATCACGGAGGCATCACCCTCCGGGATCGTGGGTGTTGCAAAGAACGTGGCAGCGTATTGCAGATTGTAGCGACCGATGGAGGCGGGCCCCAGTCCGGCTTTAAATTGCGCCACGCTGTCCAGCCTCACCAGTTTGCCGGAGTTGTTGCGCAGATAGACATGCTGCAGCTCCCCTGCGTAGGTCATGGTGCCGGAAGGCGTCTTCAGGCGTATGTCATAGCGCTCACCATCACCGGGGTCATCATTGTACCTGGCCACATCCAGACCGCCGACCAGTACCCGCATGGCATTGGCGACGGTCAGTGCATCCAGACCTGCATCCCTGGTTTTTTCCCGGTCGGGAAAGAGTTTGAGTATGGGCATATCCAGCTGCAGATCGGTATCCAGCGGTCCGA
>JAYELV010000206.1:0-1230 GCA_034717755.1 Pseudomonadota bacterium
GAGGGACGTGCGAGCGCCGCAATGGTTGCCGCTGCTGGTGATCCCGCTGAGAGCAAGGCAAAGCCTGTGAAAGCTGAAAAGGTTGAAAAAGCTGAAAAAGCTGAAAAAGCTGAAGTTGTTGATGTCGTCGAGGTTGTCGAAGTTGTAGAAGTTGAAAAACCAGCGGAAACAGCAGAAGCAACTGCATCCAAGTAACTCCAGGGATTCAACCACGGAACACACTGAATACACGGAAAATTGATAGTTCATTCCGTGTGGTCAGTGTGTTCCGTGGTTAAAAGAGTTAGCCGAGTATATTAGGTCCAAATTTTTTTCAAGGGGTAAAGAGAACATGGCGATTACAGCCTCTCAAGTGAAAGAGCTGCGCGAACGCACCGGCGCGGGCATGATGGAGTGTAAGAAAATGCTGCAGGAGACCGATGGCGACATCGAAGCAGCAATTGAAATGATGCGTAAATCCGGCCAGGCCAAGGCTGCCAAGAAAGCAGGGCGTATTGCCGCTGATGGTCTGGTTGTGATCACTGCATCCGCGGATGGAAAATCTGCTGCGATGGCGGAGATCAACTGCGAAACAGATTTTGTCGCCAAGGATGAGAGTTTCTCCTCCTTTGCCGATGCAGTTGCAGCACGAGTGCTTAATTCAGATGTGGATGATGTGGATGTCCTTGTACAGCAACGGCTGCACGATGGTGATGAGGCAACGATTGAAACCTCACGTGAAAACCTGATCTCCAAGATCGGTGAAAATATCTCTGTGCGGCGTTTTGTGCGCGTCAACTCCAGCGGTAGCATCTACACATACCGGCATGGCGTGCGCATTGGTGTACTTGTCGATATGGAGGGGGGTGATGCGGAACTTGGACGTGGTATAGCCATGCATATTGCGGCAAGCAACCCGGTGTGCGTCTCCGAGGCGGATGTATCGGCCGATGCACTGGCGAAGGAGCGTGAAATTTTCCGTGCACAGGCCCTGGAGAGCGGTAAGCCCGAGAACATTGTTGACAAAATCACCGATGGCCGTGTGCGTAAATACCTCGAGGAGGTGACCCTGAATGGACAGCCTTATGTGATCGATCCTGATACCACTGTTGGCAAACTACTCGAGAAATCGGGCGCTACAGTGACCGGCTTTACCCGTTTTGAGGTTGGTGAAGGAATCGAGAAAAAGCAGGAGGATTTTGCAGCCGAGGTGATGGCGCAAATCAACAGTTGATTATTCCAGGAAATTTT
>JAYELV010000206.1:1330-3232 GCA_034717755.1 Pseudomonadota bacterium
GAAATCGGGCGCTACAGTGACCGGCTTTACCCGTTTTGAGGTTGGTGAAGGAATCGAGAAAAAGCAGGAGGATTTTGCAGCCGAGGTGATGGCGCAAATCAACAGTTGATTATTCCAGGAAATTTTTACCACGAAAG
The DNA here is from genome assembly GCA_034717755.1 of Pseudomonadota bacterium. Taxonomy (GTDB): domain Bacteria; phylum Pseudomonadota; class Gammaproteobacteria; order Chromatiales; family Chromatiaceae; genus Sva-25. The sequence continues at coordinate 1,468 of JAYELV010000206.1, forward strand.
GTACGAAAAATACGAAAAACTGAACAGTCTACATTTTGTGGACAACGACTAAGTATGTGGAGCAGATAAGCGGCAGTGCATCCGGTAATGTGGAAAATCACCTTGGATGCTCTGTCGCTTCCCCTACAACCATGAACAATCATCATCGTGACTTTCGTGTTTTTCGTGCAATTCGTGGTTAATCTTTTTATGTGGTTTTCAGGTATAATCCTGCGCAATCTTCGGGACCGGGTTCACCACTATGAATACACCGCTTAAACGCATTCTGCTGAAGTTGTCAGGTGAGGCCCTGATGGGTAGTGGTGATTTCGGCATTGAACCGCAGGTGCTGCAGCGCCTGGCAGCAGATATCAAGGCGATATCTGATAGTGGCGTCGAGGTTGGCGTTGTTATCGGGGGCGGGAATATCTTTCGCGGCGCCGGCCTGGTGCAGAGCGGCATCAATCGCGTTACCGGTGACCACATGGGAATGCTGGCGACAGTCATGAACTCCCTGGCCATGCACGATTTTCTGCGCCGCGCCGGCGTCAACAGTCGCGTCTTCTCAGCCATGCGCATCGACCAGGTGTGCGAACACTATAGCCGTGATCGTGCTGTCGATTTTCTCCAGCAGGGCGGGGTTGCGCTTTTTTCAGCCGGCACCGGAAACCCCTTTTTCACGACTGATACGGCTGCCGCTCTGCGTGCGGTTGAGATTGGCGCCGATCTATTGATCAAGGCAACCAAGGTCGATGGCGTCTATTCGGCGGATCCGGTAAGCAATCCCGATGCTGAATTTTATGAACTACTCGATTATGACCGCATATTAAGCGAGAATCTCGGGGTGATGGATCTAACAGCGATTTTGCTGTGCCGGGATCACAACCTACCACTGCGTGTGATGAATATCTATGACGAGGGTGCACTGACACGCCTGATTGAAGGAGAGTCTGTCGGCACACTCGTACAGTGATGCACAGCGGATAATCCTCAAAAACAGATGAACGAAATACAATGATTGATGAAATAAAGAGAGACGCAGCTGATCGCATGGGCAAGAGTGTCCTGGCGCTTGAAGGTACGCTGACAAAACTGCGTACGGGGCGCGCCCATCCCAGCCTGCTCGAGCATCTCGTGGTGCCCTATTATGGTTCGGCTACGCCGTTGAGACAGGTAGCGAATATCTCTGTTGAAGATGCTCGCACACTGCTGGTACAGCCCTTTGACCAGACCATGGTCAAGGCTGTCGAGAAGGCGATCATGGAGTCTGACCTGGGTCTGAATCCAAATACTGCTGGAAATGTCATGCGTATTCCGTTGCCGCCTCTAACCGAAGAGCGTCGCCGGGATATGACCCGTGTGGTGCGGCACGAGGGTGAGCAGGCGCGTGTTGCTGTGCGCAATATTCGTCGTGACGCCAATAGTGATTTAAAAGAGTTGCTCAAGGAGAAGCTGATTACTGAAGATGATGATCGGCGTGGACAGGAGATTATCCAGAAACTGACGGATCAGCATGTCAAGGAGATCGATCAGCGCCTTGAAGTCAAGGAAGAAGAGTTGATGTCCTTCTAGTAATGACTCTCGCAAAGACGCTAAGCTCGCCAAGAAAAATCTTTGCGGTTTTTGCGCCTTCGCGAGAGACAATAATCACTATCATGCCTCCTAGGTCTCGCTAGGTATTACCACTCTCTAATAGCGCCAGCCATGCCTGATAACGTTCAATTTTCTATCCTGCCGCACCATGTTGCTATCGTCATGGATGGCAATGGACGCTGGGCAAAACAGA
>JAYELV010000207.1:0-12452 GCA_034717755.1 Pseudomonadota bacterium
AAAAAAGAGTCCGTAGGGTGCCAATAAGTGGAACGCATTGCACCTTTCCATGCGGCGCAATGCGCTGTCGCTTATTGCGCCCTACAAGTAGCATGACAGTCCTGTGTCATTTTTTTAAAGGATTTACGGAGTACGATACTAGCGTAAATTCCTCTTGTAATCAGGGATCTCGGCATTCAGCGCCTGCGAGAAGTTGGAGAAATCCATGGTGACGGTTGCCAGCTCCACACCTTCAAAATTGGCATTGGTGACATTGGCGTTGCGCATGATTGTGCCGCTCAGCACAGCGTTGGAGAGATCCGCATCGGTGAGATTCACGCGCCGCATGATGCAATCCGTCGCAGAGAGGTTGTGCATGTGTACGCCTGTCATATTGGCTCCATCGAGGTTGGCGAGATTCATCGCGCTAAAGTCCCCTTTGTGATCACTCTCCAGGGTCATTCCGCTCAGGTTTGCCTTGACTAGAATGGCGCCGTTGAGATGACAATCACGAAAATCCGCATTGCTGAGATCCACCTCCCTGAGGTTTGCATCGATCAGCAGCGCATTGTGCGCTGTTGCACCCGAGAGATTACTGTTATGCAGATCTGCATTGCATAGATCTGCACGCGCCAGTTTAGCGCCACTGAGGTTGGCGTGACAGATGATCGCATAACGCAGGTCCGCGGAACTCAGGTCCGCGCCAGTGAGGTTGGCGCCCTCCAGATTTGCGGCATTTGTCTGCCTGTTACTACCAATTCTAGCCTTGCTCAGATTTGCCCCGCTAAGGTTGGCGCCTTCAAAGTGCGCTTTCCACAATATGGCTCCCTGGAGATTGGCGCCGCTGAGATCAGCATCGGAGAGGTCTGTGTGTTCAAGACGCGCCCCGCTAAGATCCATGCCGCTCAAATCTGCTCCTGACAGAGACAACTCCTGCAAATCCATTTGCGCCAGGGTGTCGGTATCAAAAGCAGCAAGAATTTCACCATTTGCCCTGTTTTTTATTTCCAGCATCTTTGGGTCTCCATTTGACTAGAAGAGCTGTCCGCCCCCCTCATTAAGCCTAATTCTATAAAAAGTATACTACCTGAACATCACGGTGTGACTGAAATTCCTTGAATAGATGATCAAAATCAAAGCAGATTGTCAAAAGTCATAATTCGTGGGGTCAGGTTGCCTGATCCAGCAGCTAACGGCTAACGCAGATCCTTTTTATAAGCCGGGATTTTTGCATTCAGCGCTTTGGAAAAATTCGAGAACGCCATGGTGACTGTCGCCAGTTCCACGCCTTTAAAATCGGCATTGGTCACATTGGCATTGCGCATGATCGTGCCGCCCAGCACGGCATTGGAGAGATTTGCTCCGCTGAGATTCACGCGGCGCATGATGCAATCCGTCGCAAACAGATTACGCAGCTGCGCATCCGTCATGTTAGCTCCCTCGAGGTTGACCCGTTTGAGGGTGCAAAAGCCATCATCCTCATTGCTCTCCATGGTCACCCCGCGCAGATTCGCCTTGATAAGAATGGCGCCATTGAGATGACAATCACGAAATTCCGCATCGCTGAGGTCGACCTCTCTCATATTCGCATCAATAAACAGCGTGTTGTGAGCTGTAATACCCGAAAAATCACTGTTATGCATATCCGCCTTGGTCAAATCAGCTCGCGACAACTGCGCACCTGTGAGATTGGCGTGGCTCATGATCGCATAGCGCAAATCTGCCGCCCTGAGGTCTGCTCCGGAGAGATCAGCCCCCTCCAGAGTAGCGGCGTTGGATCTTGTCGTTCCGCCGATAATCGCCTTTTCCAAATTAGCCCCTTGAAGATTGGCTCCCTCAAGATTCGCGCCACTCAACACCGCCCCCTGCAGATTGGAACCGCTGAGATCGGCATTAATCATATAGGCGCCATTCAGGCGAACTCCGCTGAGATCCATATTGCTTAGATCTGCCTCTTCCAGCGTCATCTCACGTAAATCGGCATGCGAGAGTGTGTCAGCATCGATTTCAGTGAGCATTTCGCCTGTTGTTCGATGTTTTATTTCGAGCATTTTCTGATCTCCTTTTGGCTGGAGAGGCTGTTGCGCTGAGTTCCAGTTTTATGAAACAGCACAGTCATATCTCAATAACCCCGTGCATTGAATACATTTTGTTAAAACAGCTGTCATTGCGAGGAGCTGAAAGCGACGTGGCAATCTGGCAAGGAGATTGCCGCGGTCGCTTAGGCTCCCTCGCAATGACGGCAGTCACACGGGCTTTTTGAGAAGTTACACAGCACAATTCTCCATGGTTGAATCGACTCTTGTTTTTATGAGCTTTATGCATTCTAGCTGAATTGACAATTGTCATTCAAATAAAAAGGAAGGTTTTAGGTTTTAGGAAATTTCAGCGCTTCGATAAGGGCCCGGTTCTCGGCATTGGTTCCGACGGTGATACGCAGGCAATCTCTCAGCAGGTGGTGACTGCCATGCAGATTTTTTATCAGGACACCATGCTGTTTCAGACCTTCAAACATAGGAAGTGCCTCCCCTTCCGCCGTACGCACAAGAATAAAATTGGCATCACTCTGAAAAGGCGTGATGCCCTCTATCTCCTGCAGCTCTTTAAAGAGTTGCGAGCGGGCCGCACGAATCTTCGCTGTTTGCCGGTCAAATACAGAGATGTGGCTCAACGCAAAGCTGGCGCTCAACTGGGTCAGGACGTTGATGTTGTACGGCAGGCGCGTCTTGTCGATCTCGCTGATCCACGCTTCAGGCCCGGCAAGCAGACCCAGGCGCAACCCGGCGAGTCCCATTTTCGAGAGGGTGCGCATCACCACCAGGTTGTCGAATTCACCGATGCGCGGCATGAAACTGGCGTCGGTGAACGGTGCGTAGGCTTCGTCGATAATCACCAGTCCGGACGACGCTGCGATGATGCGCTCCACTTCGGAGAGAGCAAACAGGTTGCCGGTGGGATTATTGGGATAGGCCAGAAACAGCAGTGCGGGTTGATGCTCGTCGATCGCTTCGAGCAGGGCTTCCATATCCAGCGAGAAATCATCAGCATTGAGCTCAACGCCAACATAGTCGAGACCGGAAAAGGCCGCAATCAGGCGGTACATGACAAAACCGGGCTCGACCGACAGCAGGGTGCGCCCCTCTCCGCCCAGCGCCAGCGCCAGCATCTGGATGATCTCGTCAGAACCATTGCCCAGCAGCACCCCGGCTTCGGCAGGAATCTGCATCACACTGCGCAGCTGCTGCGTCAGCTGCCGGGCATGCGGGTCCGGATAGCGGTTGACATCGGCATCACGAATCAACTGCGCCCACTCTGCGCGCAGCTCTTCAGACCAGGTATAGGGATTCTCCATGGCGTCCAGTTTAATCAATCCACTGGCATCCGCAACATGATACGCACTGATGGCGCGAACTTCAGGGCGAATCCACTGCTCGATCAGGTTCATGCATTACTCATCTTTAAGACGATACTCTGCCGAGCGGGCATGTGCTGTCAATCCCTCGCCGCGCGCCAGTATGGATGCCGTGCGCCCAAGTCTGTCGGCGCCCCGGGGGGAAGCCATGATCAGGCTGGAGCGTTTCTGAAAGTCATACACGCCCAACGGCGATGAAAAACGCGCTGTGCGGGAGGTCGGCAGCACATGATTCGGCCCGGCGCAGTAATCGCCCAGCGGCTCGGAGGTGTAACGCCCCATGAAGATTGCGCCTGCATGACGAATTTTTTTTGCCATGGTTTGTGCATCTTCGACCGAGAGTTCCAAGTGCTCAGGCGCAATGAAATTCGCCACCTCGACAGCTTCATCGAGGTCTTTGACATGAATCAGAGCGCCGCGCTCACGCAGTGCAGCCGCGATAATCCCGCTACGCTCCATTTGCGGCAGCAGCCTGTCAATGCTCTCAGCCACCCTGTCGATAAAAGCGGCATCCTGGCTGAGAAGGATCGACTGGGCATCTTCATCATGCTCCGCCTGGGAGAACAAATCCATGGCGATCCAGTCAGGATCGGTCTCTCCGTCACAGATGATGAGAATTTCGGATGGGCCTGCCACCATATCAATGCCAACCTGGCCGAATACAGTGCGCTTGGCCGTAGCGACATAGATATTCCCCGGACCGACAATCTTGTCAACTGCTGGAATAGTTTCGGTTCCATATGCCAGTGCAGCGACTGCCTGGGCTCCGCCAATTGCAAACACCCGGTCGACATTAGCAATATGCGCCGCCGCCAGCACCAGCTCATTGAGCTCACCCTGTGGAGTCGGAACCACCATGCTCAGCTCCGGCACACCGGCGACCCTGGCCGGAATAGCATTCATCAGCACCGATGAGGGATAAGCCGCTTTGCCGCCAGGAACATAGAGCCCCACCCTGTCCAGAGCCGTGACCTGCTGCCCCAGCAATGTGCCATCCGGCTCTTCATAGCTCCAGTCCAGCTGCTTCTGATGCTCTGCATAGCTGCTGATACGATCAGCAGCTGTCTGCAGCGCCGTGCGCTGCTCCGCATTGATCGCATCCCACGCCTGCTGCAGACGCGCAACAGGAATCTCCAGCTGCTGTGCCGATGCAGGAGTCCAGCCGTCAAAGCGGCTGGTAAAATCGATCAGCGCCTGGTCTCCCGCCTCTCTGATCCCGGCAATGATAGCGTTGACGGTGGTGTTGATGTCGCTGTTGGAGACGGACTCCCACGCCAGCAGCAGATCCAGCTGCTGCTGAAAATCTGCAGTTGCTGAATTGAGACGGCGAATATCAACCACTGCTCTCTCCTACTGCTTCTTCCAGCTGCTGCAGCAAGCTGTTGATGCTTGCATGCTTCATTTTCCACGACGCCTTATTGACGATCAGACGTGAACTGATATCGGCAATATGCTCCAGCGGCTCAAGACCATTGGCTTTAAGCGTATTTCCTGACTCCACCAGGTCGACGATCACATCGGCGAGACCCGCCAGCGGGGCCAGCTCCATAGCGCCGTAGAGTTTGATGATCTCGACCTGCTGTCCGCGCTGCGCAAAAAAACGCTCTGTGGTATGCACATATTTGGAGGCAATGCGCACATTATCGCCGTCATAGGATGCGTCCGGCTTACCGGCCACCATCATACGGCAGCGTGCAATTTTCAGATCAAGCGGCTCGTAGAGTCCTTCGCTGCCATGCTCCATCAACACATCCTTGCCGGCAACCCCTACATCGGCGGCACCCCACTGTACATAAGTGGGAACATCCGTGGCGCGTATCACCACCAGCTTGATATGTGCATGGTTGGTGTCCAGAATCAGCTTGCGGCTGGCAACAGGGTCATCCACCGGCTCGATGCCGGCATGCGCCAGCAGAGGCAGTGTATCCTTGTAGATACGCCCCTTGGAGAGCGCGATCGTCAACGGCATTTCAGCCATGGTCAACGCCCCTCGACCCGGCGTATACGCGCGCCAAGGCCGGAGAGTTTCTCTTCGATGTTCTGGTAGCCGCGGTCGACATGATAGATACGATCGACCAGGGTATCACGGTCAGCCACCAGCCCGGCAATCACCAGGCTCGCCGAGGCGCGCAGATCCGTGGCCATCACCGGAGCTCCCTTGAGTTCCTCCTGGCCGCTGCAAATCGCGGTATTGCCTTCAAGGCGAATATCCGCTCCCATGCGCTGCAATTCAGGAATATGCATGAAGCGGTTTTCAAACACTGTCTCGGTCACCACGCCGACACCCTCGGCAACCGCATTGAGCGTGCAAAACTGCGCCTGCATATCGGTGGGAAACGCCGGGTATGGGTCGGTATGGATATCGACTGCCAGCGGACGTTTTCCCTGCATATCCAGCTCGATCCAGTCTTCACCGGTCTCTATCACGGCTCCGGCTTCGGTCAGTTTGTGGAGCACTGCATCCAGTGCTGCAGGGTCTGTATCGCGCGCACGGATGTTGCCGCGCGTCACCGCAGCGGCTACCAGGAAGGTGCCGGTTTCGATGCGATCAGGCATGACATTATAGGTCGCGCCATGCAGCCTCTGCACGCCTTCGATAACAATGGTATCTGTTCCTGCGCCTGAAATCTTCGCGCCCATGGCATTGAGAAAACCGGCAAGGTCGGCAACTTCCGGCTCGCGTGCGGCGTTCTCGATGATGGTCTCACCATCCGCCAGAGCCGCCGCCATCATCAGGTTTTCGGTGCCGGTAACAGTCACCATATCGAGTAACAGCCTGGCTCCTTTGAGACGCTCGGCAGTCGCATGGATAAAGCCGTTCTCAACCTCGATATTGGCGCCCATGGCGCGCAGCCCTTCGATATGCAGATTGACGGGACGTGCACCAATAGCGCAGCCTCCGGGCAGGGAGACGATCGCCTCGCCAAAGCGTGCCAATGTCGGCCCCAGCACCAGGATCGAGGCGCGCATGGTTCTCACCAGGTCATAGGGCGCCTCATAACTGGTGATATTACTGGCATCCACCTCGACCTGCATGTGGTCATCAACCGTGATCTGCGCCCCCATATGCCCCAGCAGTGCAATCGTCGTGGTCACATCCTGCAGATGTGGAACATTGCCGACAGTAACAGGCTCTTCAGCCAGCAGAGTTGCGGCCAGAATTGGCAATGCGGCATTCTTGGCGCCGGAGATGCGCACATCCCCCGAGAGACTATTGCCGCCGGTGATCAGGAGTTTATCCATGAGAATTTGTGGATTTGAGTAACTGGATTGCTAATGATACTGGAAATAGCGGATACTCCCAACCTCTCCAAAAATCCAGCGGACATTCTCAACATTCCAAGAGAGTGCCGTTACCTACAAAAATCCTTACCTCCAAGCCTCTCCCTGCATGTCACAATCTCCCTGAGATTGCTGCGGTCGCTTAGGAGTTTTTTACAAAACCCATCAAACAACCGGGATCAAACTCTTCAGATCGTATAAATCGGCAATTTCGGTCAGGGAGTGAGGCAGGTTGCGATATTGAATCGTGCTCCCCTGCCCCCGGGCATCTTCAACCCATTGCAGCAGCAGAGCCAGTCCGGCGCTGTTGCAGCGCCCTACCCGCTTGAGATTGACCGAGACCGCTTCTCCAGGGCGAAGATAGCGGCGCAGCAGTGGCCGCAAGCTCGCAACAGTGTCAAAATCCAGCGACCCGCAGAGTGTCAGACGACCCTCGCCAGCCTGCTTGAGTTCAGCGCCGTTACTTTGCTGTCGCACGTCGCTTCAGACTCTGAATCAGGCCGTCGATTCCACCCTTGCGAATCTCTGTATTGAAATTCTCACGATAGTTTGTCATCAGACTGACGCCATCGATCTTGACATCGTAGACACTCCAGTTTGCGCCGCTTTTACTCATATAATAGCGAATCGAGAGCGGTCTGCCTGTGGATGGAAAAGCCTTGCTGGGGATCACCACACGCTTATTATCTTTAGAGCGCTGCGGCTTGCCATATTCGACCGGCTTTCCGGTGTAATTCAGCAGCGCCAGGCCATAAGTGCGTATCAACAGATTGCCGAACGCATCAGTGACCCGCTTTTTTTGCGAGGAACTCGCTTTGCGCCAATGCTTTCCCATTGCGGAACTGCTCATCGCAGTGAAATTAAAAGTCGACTTGACGATATCGCCGACAGCGCCGGGGATACGCTCAGGATGTGACTTGAGTTCTGACTTGCGGCTTTTGAGTCGTTTCAAGACGCGATCGGTCAGGTTCTGCGCCTTGCGCAGGGTGATATCATCATCTGTGGCTGCCTGCAGGGTAGATGCCAGGCACACTAGCAGTGTCATGCTGACTCCGAGCGTAAAGAATTTATTCAACCTTTTCATTTCCCCTCCTCTGCCTTGCTGAAAATAAATTGTCCCACCATATCTTCCAAAACCAGCGCCGACTGTGTAATGGTAATTTCGCTTCCCTGTGCAAGTGACGATTCACTGCCGCCGGGATCCAGTCCGACATATTGCTCTCCGAGCAGTCCCTGCGTCAATATTTTGGCGAAGGTATCATCAGGAATCTGATCGTAGCGGGCCTGGATGGAGAGAGAAACCACCGCCTCGAAAGTCTGATCATCGATTTCGATGGATTTCACCCGTCCGATCATGACCCCAGCCATGGTCACAGGTGAGCGTACTTTGAGTCCACCGATATTATCAAACCTGGCTCCGACAAGATAACCATCCTGCTCCTCAAAACTGGCAAAATTACTGGCGCTCATAGCAAGGAAAAAAAGTGCTGCAGCGCCAGCCAGCACCAGCACTCCCACCATCACCTCGACTCCTGCGGAACCCTTTCGCATCAGATCTCTCCAAACATCAATGCAGTCAATATAAAATCCAGCGCCAGCACCGCCAGGGCAGAGTGCACCACGGTGCGTGTTGTAGCACGACCAACACCTTCTGCAGTCGGCACAGCATCATAACCCTGGAACAGCGCTATCCAGGTGCAAACGACGCCAAACACAAAACTCTTGATGACGCCATTCATGACGTCGTCATAAAAATCGATCGAGGCGATCATCTGTGACCAGAATGTACCATCATCCACCCCCATCAGGGTAACACCGACAAAATGGCCGCCGTAAATTCCCAGCGCACTGAAAATAACGGCAAGTATCGGCATGCTCACAAGCCCGGCAAAAAAGCGCGGCGTCAGAATGCGGCTGACAGGATTAACCGCCATCATCTCCAGCCCCGAGAGCTGCTCTGTCGCCTTCATCAAACCAATTTCTGCCGTCAAAGCGGAACCGGCGCGTCCGGCAAACAGCAACGCTGTCACCACCGGTCCAAGCTCCCTCACCAGGGAGGCATCGACCATCACACCCAGCATCGCCTCGGCAGCAAAGCGCGAAAGAATATAATACCCTTGCAGCGCCAGCACCATACCGACAAAAACACCGGATACACTGACAATCAGCATCGACAGCACACCCACAGAGTAGAGTTGCAGAAAAAATTCCCGTGGCCGCAGCACCACCACATAACTGCTGCCGAGAATCTGCCACAACAACTGCATCGCCCGGCCAACGCCGCGCACCACCTCGATTACAACTCTTCCAAGGCTGGCGACTGAATTCATTCGGCTGTTCCCAGAAAATCAGCTTGCAGAGATGGCGACTGGTGATGAAAAGGCACCGGACCATCCGCCTGCGCCAGCATGAATTGTTTTGTCCAGGGATTACTTGAATGAAACAGTGCTTCTGAAGAGCCGCTCTCGATCACCTTACCATCTGAAATCACATAGATCAGGTCTGCAATCGATGCCGTCTCATGGACATCATGGGAGACGATCACCGAAGTCATCCTGGCTGCATCATTGAGGCGGCGGATCAGCGACACCAGCACTCCCATGGAGATCGGATCCTGACCACTGAAGGGCTCATCATAAAGAATCATCATCGGATCGAGCGCAATGGCCCGCGCCAGTGCAACCCGACGCGCCATACCTCCGGACAATTCAGACGGCATCAAATCACGGGCGCCGCGCAGACCAACCGCCTGCAACTTCATCAGCACCAGTTTCCTGATCATCGACTGTGGAAGACGGGTATGCTCAACCAGGGGGTAAGCGACATTGTCGTAGACGCTCAGATCCGTCAGCAGGGCGCCGCTTTGAAACAGCATCCCCATGCGCATACGCAGACGATAGAGTTGGCGGGTTCCAAGCTCATGGATCAGTTCTCCATCAACCTCCACTGATCCCGACCGAGGCGTCAACTGCCCGCTGATGAGCTTCAGCAGCGTAGTTTTACCAGACCCGCTCGGCCCCATGATCGCGGTAATTTTTCCATGCGGAATATCCACATCGATAGCATCGAAAATCACCTTTTCACCACGCGAAAAAGAGAGATTTCGAATCTTGATAAGTGGGGGCTGCTGTTTTGCCATCAGGGTCAGTTTTTGTTTTTCCACAAGTGGCTGTGGTTATAGCAATTTTCAATGTACCAAAAAAGAATCGGTATTTTAAAAGACTTTTACCACGAAGCACACGAAGACCACGAAGAATCAACTGGTTACAAGAATGCCTTCGTCTCCTTCGTGGTGAGTATCTCTCTACATTTAAAATTGCTGCTGTGGTTTACACTATTTTACCAACGACAGGTGAACACAGATATTATTCCTTCTCTTTAATCTGTGTGTATCTGTGGTTAAATTCATTTTGAACCGAGTCTGTGAAAGCACAATTTTCCCCGCATTATAGATCAAAACAGCGATCAAATCTGTTAGGATAGACTCACCTTATATAGAATACTCTTGCAATGCGTTACAAGCTCATCCTCTTCCTGCTGCTAAGCCTTACCCTGGGTTGCAGTAGTGCATTCGCAGAGAAAAAGCTGTGGACGCAAACCTCCCCGGCTGTCAACGCCACCCATATATTCATCGGTGAAATCAACCGTCGTGGCAAGCCGACCGGTTTTCATGCAAAAACCAACGGGCAGATCCCCAAAACCGCAAAAATCCTCAAGGTGCAGAGTCGGCCAAACCAGGCTGGCGTCTATACGGCCCGGGTCAGCATCTATGACAAGCGATCACGGCAGTGGAAACAGAAATTCTCAACCATGTACCCCGACAACATGGAGCCTGCTGAGATTATCAAGGCTGCGCTGCACGCATACAGCAACCGCAAACAAGGACAATCCCAACCATGGCGCGGGCCCTCCGGCCACGGTTTCCCGATCGAAGGCTATGTGCTGAACGATGGCAGAATCAATACTGCATATCCAATTTATATTCGTAACCTGAGTAGAACAAGATGAGCAAGCTGCGCTTTTATCGTGACGAAGACAAAGCCCCCAGAGCTCTGGGCAACGATGAAGAGAGCCGTGTGCTGGCCCGGCTGCTGGAGTCAGATATCCAGGATGATGCCGTTACCTGCCGTGAACTGCTGCAACGCATCCATGGAACCACTCAAGCAGATGCCCCGCTTGTGCATACCGGCAACAGTTTTACAATTTCATGGACGCGACAGAGTGCAACCATCTGCAACCTCCCTGTCGATAATGACAAGAAGATCACTCTGGATACAGACACACTTGTGATAGCGCTGAAGAACTGGCTCAGTTTTATCTCCTGAGTCACCATTGGTGCTCTACTAGTCATGGCGAGATACCGTCCACCTGCCGCAGCAAAATCCCCCTATATCACTACACAGGGATTTGAACGCCTTCAGGCCGAAGAAAAAGCCATCTGGAAGCGACGCCGCCACGTCGTCAAGATCCTCGCGGCGGCTGCCGCCGAAGGAGACCGCTCCGAAAATGCCGAATATATCTACCGCAAAAAAGAGCTGCGCGGCATCGACAGGCGAATCCGTTATCTGCAGCGTCGCCTGCCGACGCTCATCGCTGCCGGCGGCAAGCCGGATATCGAGGGACAGGTGTTTTTCGGTGCATGGGTGACCCTGGAGGATGAGAGGGGTGTTGAGCACCACTACCGCATCGTCGGGCCGGATGAATTTGATCAGCACAGGGACTACATCAGCATGGATTCACCCATGGCAAAAGCGCTGCTGAAACGCCATCTGGATGAGGAGGTGAATGTCCACACACCAGACGGAGCCAGGAGTTACATCATCACGCAGATCAACTACGATTGATGCTGCCCAAACACATAACATCAAGAAACAACTCGCCATTTATGACGAATTAACAGCTGTTATCGCACTTTTTTCGCCATAAATGTCGACTTGCTTCGCAAGAGCAGCACTCTATATTATTTGTTATGACACTGCATGCATGAAAGGTTTGTTCTTTTCGCCTCGACGCTCATACACAACTTGACTGAATCGCTGACCAGCAATCTCCTTTTTGTCATGCCATAATCGGCGCGGCTGATGGGCGCTGTCATCTTGACCAGGATAGTATCGCTGCCGCCAACCTTGTTACCCCTGATATCACTCAACTTCACATTGAAGGTAACCGGCCTGGTGACACCATGAAGGGTAAGATTCCCTTTAACAATGCCCGCAGTTCCGGCCAACCACTCGAATCCGGTACTGACGAACAGAATATCAGGATAGCGCCCGACATCAATAAAGGTTCCACTTTTGATCACTTTTTCAAGCAGTGGATTTGGGGCTGTCACACTATCGACATCGATAGAGAGCAGCGCCTGGCCGCGGCTTTCAATGCCGGGCCGCATGGCGATACCACCCTCAAATTTTTTGAAGCGCCCCTCTACATGACTAAACTTGCTGTCAATACAGAATTTCACCACGGAAGTGGCAGGTTGAACTTGATACAGGTAGCCTTCTTTTGCCGCATGGAGCATGCTGTCAAGCACTGACTGCCTGACCTTGCCGTTTAGAAACGGGGTGCAGAATCTATCTGCGACGGCTACTGTTGCGTACCCGCTGAACACCAGCAGAGTTATCAATAACAATCGCCCGACAAGATTGGCAGTATTCACGCAACTCTCCACAGTATATGTATCAGAAAGCACTCACATATATTATTCTCCTGCAAGCAATATGGCGTCAAGATATGTTTTATCGGTGTAAAAATTCTCAATGTACCAATAAAGAGTCGATAT
>JAYELV010000208.1:0-12442 GCA_034717755.1 Pseudomonadota bacterium
AATTGGCCAGCCAAGTCGCTGTTTGCGGGCGTATCTGTAAGAAACGTAGGAGGCATGGATGCCGACTCGAGCCTACATGGATGTATTCACGGCGTTTTCTGGAAGATATGCCCGCAAACAACGACGACATTACTGGTACTGAATAGTTACAAGAAAACTAAACAACCATTCATGTTTTCTTCGTGTTCTTCGTGTTCTTCGTGGTGAACAATGAATTCACCCCCTCACCCCAGCCCTCTCCCGGTGAGAGAGGGGGTTATACAAAAGAGACACACATGACCACACTCAACGACTCCACCATCCTCATCACCGGCGCCGGAAATGGCATTGGCCGCGCCGTCAGCAAGGCATGCGCTGCTGCAGGGGCCACCGTAATCCTGCTGGACAAGGAACTGCCGGCGATGGAATCACTCTATGATGAAATCGTCGCAAGCAGTGGGCCTGAGCCCGCGCTCTACCCCATGGATCTGGCGGGAGCAACGGTCGAGAACTATGAACTCATGGCGCAGCAGCTCGCTGAAAACTTTGACTCGCTGGAGGGCGTCATACATAACGCCGCCGCCCTGCCCTACCTGAGCCGTATCGACGACTATGACACCAGCACATGGTTCGAGGTGATGCAGGTGAATCTGAACGCCGCCTTCATTCTGACCCGGAGCATGCTGCCGCTGCTGCGCAAGGCAAAGCAGGCGTCCATCATATTTTCAACGGACAAGGTGGCGCAGCAACCCAAAGCCTACTGGGGAGCCTATGCGGTTTCAAAAGCGGGGCAGATTGCGCTGATGCAGACACTGGCGGATGAACTGAATGGCAGCAGCAATATCCGCGCAAATGCTGTCAATCCCGGGCCAACACGTACGGCGTTACGCCATGGTATCTATCCGGGTGAGGATGCGACTTCACTCAAACAGCCTGAGGAACTCGCTCCGCTTTACCTGTGGTTGCTAAGCGATGAGAGCGGGGATACGAATGGTTCAGTAATTGATTTCGAGAGTTGGAACCCGTAGGGCGCCAATAAGCGACAGCGCATTGCGCCGCATGTCTGGTGCAATGCGCTGTCGCTTATTGCACCCTACGATACTGGAATCTGTGATTTTTTGTTTTTACTGCAAACTGCATACTGAAGACTGCAAACTTTTTTTTACGACCCCATATCCGAGAAGAAATTCTTCACGCCATCCAGCCAGCTGGTTGAATGCGGGCTGTGCTTGCAGCAGGCTTTGCCCTGCAGCGTCTCATCGAGCTCTTTGATCAACTCCTTCTGACGGTCGGTCAGCTTGACTGGCGTTTCAACCACTGCACGGCAGATCAGATCTCCCTGCGGGCCGCCACGCACTGGCTTGACGCCCTTGCCACGCAGACGAAACATTTTGCCCGGCTGGGTTCCGGCAGGAATTTTCAATTTCAACTTACCGCTGAGCGTCGGAACTTCCATTTCGCCGCCAAGCGCCGCAGTAGGAAAACTGATCGGCATTTCACAATAGAGGTTACTGCCGTCGCGCTGAAAAATCTTGTGCTCCTTGACCATGGTCTCGACAAACAGGTCACCGGCGGGGCCGCCATGCTCTCCGGCTTCACCTTCACCTGAAAGACGGATACGGTCCCCCGTATCGACGCCCGCAGGCACCTTCACGGAGAGTGTCTTCTCCTCCTGAATACGCCCCTGGCCACGGCAATCCTGACAGGGATTCTCGATGATGGTGCCACGCCCATGACAAGCAGGGCATGTCTGTTGAACGGAGAAAAAGCCCTGCTGCATGCGTACCTGGCCGTTGCCGTGACAAGTGCCGCAAGTCTTCGGAGACGTCCCCTTTTTCGCACCGCTACCGTTGCAACTTTTACAGGTGGACCAGCTGGGAATACGAATTTTTACTGTTGTTCCATTGACTGCATCCTCGAGTGACAACTCCAGGCTGTAACGCAGATCAGATCCCCGGGAAGCACCGCCTGCGCCACCCCGGCGACGTCCGCCGCCAAAGATGTCACCGAATACATCACCGAAGATATCTCCAAAATCTCCTCCCTGACCGCCAAATCCACCACCTGGACCGCCACCCGAAGGGTCTACCCCGGCATGGCCGAACTGGTCATAGGCCGCACGCTTCTGTTGATCGGAGAGAATTTCGTAGGCATGCTTTGCCTCCTTGAAGTGCTGCTCTGCTTGTACAGCTTTGTCACCGGCATTGCGGTCGGGATGGTGCTTCATCGCAAGGCGGCGGTAGGCCTTCTTGATCTCGGCTTCGCTGGCATTACGTTCAACACCCAGCACTTCATAAAAATCACGTTTGGACATGCTCTTCTCAACGCAGAAAATGCAGGACATGCCTGCATTTAGATAATAACCTGGTAACTTCTCAATAACCCCGTCATGCTCGCGGTCAGAAGACCGCTCCTACAATTTTATTTGGCGCCGGATGTAGGAGTGGTCTTCTGACCACGATTGACATGCGATAGCATTTTAATCGCATGCATGGAGTTATTGGGAAGTCACTTAATCCGTAAAAAACAGAGCCCCTGAATCAGGGGCTCTGTGGTCAGAAGACCTTACGCCTTCTTGTCGCTATCATCGACCTCTTCAAACTCGGCATCGACGACATCCTCGTCTGCAGCAGATGATGACTGCTCACCCGCTGCTTCAGCACCGGGAGCAGCGCCTGCAGCAGCACCCTGATCAGCATAGAGCTTCTCGGCCATTTTCGCAGAGGCTTCGGTAAGCGCCTTGGTCTTGGCCTCGATCTTATCCTTGTCATCACTATCCATGACGCCTTCAAGATCATTGATGGCAGCCTCGATGGAAGCGCGTTCACCACCATCGAGTTTGTCACCCAGCTCTTCCATGCTCTTTTTGGTAGCATGCAGCATGTTGTCCGCCTGGTTGCGCGCCGCCACGAGTTCATGGAATTTCTTGTCTTCATCGGCGTGCGATTCCGCATCGCTCACCATGCGCTGAACTTCATCATCAGAGAGTCCGCTGGAGGCAGTGATCTGGATCTTCTGCTCCTTGCCGGTCGCCTTGTCCTTTGCAGTCACATGCAGAATGCCGTTGGCGTCGAGATCGAAATTGACCTCGATCTGCGGCATGCCGCGCGGCGCAGGAGGAATATCCGTCAGATCAAAACGTCCCAGTGACTTGTTCGCAGACGCCTGCTCACGCTCACCCTGCAGCACATGCACGGTCACCGCAGTCTGGTTGTCGTCGGCTGTGGAGAACACCTGATCCGCCTTGGTCGGGATGGTGGTGTTCTTCTCGATCAGTTTGGTCATGACGCCGCCCATGGTCTCGATACCCAGCGACAGCGGAGTAACGTCCAGCAGCAGGATGTCCTTGACATCGCCGCCAAGCACGCCGCCCTGAATCGCGGCGCCCATGGCGACGGCTTCATCGGGATTGACATCCTTGCGCGGCGCCTTGCCGAAGAACTCTTCGACCGTCTTCTGCACCAGCGGCATACGCGTTTGGCCGCCAACCAGGATGACGTCGTCGATCTCTGATGTCGACATTCCGGCATCAGACAATGCAACCTTGAGCGGCTCGATGGTGCCCTTGACCAGATCCTCGACCAGCGCTTCCAGCTTGGCACGCGTCAACTTGATGTTGAGGTGCTTGGGGCCGCTCTGATCCGCCGTGATGTACGGCAGATTGACATCGGTCTGCTGGCTTGAAGAGAGTTCGATTTTCGCCTTCTCTGCCGACTCCTTGAGCCGCTGCAGCGCCAATGGATCGTTGCGCAGATCAACGCCCTGCTCGTTCTTGAACTCATCGACCAGGAAGTCAATGACGCGGTTGTCAAAATCTTCACCGCCGAGGAAAGTGTCGCCATTGGTCGAGAGCACTTCAAACTGATGCTCACCGTCAATTTCAGCAATCTCGATGATGGAGACGTCGAAGGTGCCACCGCCGAGGTCATAGACTGCCAGCTTGCGATCGCCAACTTGCTTGTCCATGCCGTAAGCCAGCGCTGCGGCTGTCGGCTCGTTGATGATGCGTTTGACTGTCAGACCGGCAATCTTACCGGCATCCTTGGTTGCCTGGCGCTGGGAGTCGTTAAAATAGGCTGGCACGGTGATAACGGCTTCCGTCACCGGCTCGCCAAGATAATCCTCGGCGGTCGACTTCATCTTCTGCAGAACTTTCGCAGCGATTTCCGGCGGCGCCATCTTTTTGCCGTTGACCTCGACCCAGGCGTCACCATTGTCCGCCTTGACGATCTCATAGGGAACCAGATCCTGGTCACGCTTGACCATGGGATCATCAAAATTACGCCCGATCAGTCGCTTGATCGCGAACAGGGTATTCTTTGGATTGGTGACAGCCTGACGCTTGGCGGATTGACCGACCAGGATCTCGTTATCGCTGCTAAATGCAACCACCGACGGGGTGGTGCGATCGCCTTCGGCGTTTTCGATAACCCGCGGCGCGTCACCATCCATCACTGCAACACAGGAGTTGGTGGTGCCAAGGTCGATTCCAATAATTTTTCCCATGAATTTCTCCGGATAATCTCTTGATTAAATTAAAATGTAATATGTATCGTTGTTTAATTTGCTTACTTGTCTCTAAATGGGGATGACAAGTAAGGTTTTCAAGCAATCTCTGAACGAATCAATTGCTTCATCGATCCGAGTGATCCTGCAGGATTTTTTATTGTGACACCATCACCATGGCAGGACGTATCAGGCGGCCATTCAACTTGTAGCCGCGCTGCACCACCGCTGTCACGGTATTGGGCGGAAACTCGTCGCTGGGCTGCATCGACATCGCCTGGTGCTCTTCAGGATTGAATGTTTCACCCACGGGATCGATCTGTTCGATACCGAACTTGTTCATCACATCGCCCAGCAGTTTCAGCGTCAACTCATTGCCCTCGCGCAGCTTATCGACGTCTGCTGTATGCTCAAGGGCCGCCTGGATACCAAGCTCAAGACTGTCCCACACCGGCAGCAGCTCTTTCGAGAAGTCATCCAGTGCGAATTTATGCGCCTTCTCCAACTCCTTTTTGTGACGCCGTTGAATGTTGTCGATATCCGCACGCGCACGCAGCGAACTCTCGTCGATGATTTTTTGGGCTTCACCGAGCTGCTGCTGCAGATCTTCGATGGTGAGCACCTCCGCCTCTTCGGCAGCAGTTTCCGGCTCAATCTGCTCAAGCAGCTCCTCGTCCTCGATCAAATCATCTCTATCAGACATACTCATAAATCTCTGTAATCAATTTGGGTAAAATAGTCGGGTATTCCGCCGTAGCTTCTCAATAATCCCGAGTCAACGCCGTCATTGCGAGGGAGCCTAAGCGACCGCGGCAATCTCGCTGGATCCAACACTGATTTTCGTAACTCCTTATTGCACGGACTTTTGAGAAGATACATTCTGTCACTCTAACCCCTCTCCCTCAGGGAAAGAGTTGGGGTGAGGGCCTCTCTCAAACTCCCCCTAACATAGGGGTTATTTTTGCGTCTTCAAGGCCATCGACAACAATTTTGCCGTGACATCCACGATCGGGATCACCTTGTTGTAATCCATGCGCGTCGGCCCGACAACACCCAGCACACCGGCAACGTTGCCGTCGGTCTCATAGGCGGCTGTCACCAGGGTGCAGTTATCGAAGGGCTCGTAGTCAGACTCTTCACCGATGAAGATCTGCACCCCTTCGGCGTCCATACAGTGATCCAGCAGATGCAGGATCTGGCGTTTCTCGGCAAATGAATCAAACAGATGCTTCAGCATCGTCATATCCGAGAGATCATGAAATCCCATCAAATTGGTCTGCCCGGAGAGCACAAAATCGCCATCAGAGTCGTCACTGTTATTCAACACCAGGCCAGCCAACTCGATTGCCTGGGTCATCACCTCGTCCATCTGCTTTCTGGTCGACTGCATCTCCTTGAGCAGGCCGGCACGCATGCTCTCAAGATCCTGACCGCCATAGTTGAGCGTGAGGAAGTTTTGCGCCTGTGTAAGCTGTGACGCAGTGAAGCGTTTGGCGGACTCTATGACCCGGTTCTGCACCTCGCCGTCACTGGTCACCAGGATCACCAGGATACGGCTGCCGGAGAGCGGTACAAACTCGATCTGGCGAAACAGAATTTGCTCGCGGCGTGGAATCATCACCAGACCAGCCATGCGGGTCAAGTCAGAGAGTGCTGCGGAAGCCCGCGCAGCCAGCGCCTTGCCATCCGCGCCGACAGCAATCTGCTGCTTCATCTGCTGCATTTCACTCTTCTCGAGCGGCCTCAACGACACCAGAAAATCGACAAAAAACCGGTACCCGGAAACCGTCGGCACCCGCCCGGCAGAGGTATGCGGCGATGTAATCAAACCCGCCTCCTCCAGATCCGACATCACATTGCGGATGGTCGCCGGACTGAGATTCATACCGCTGTCGCGCGCCAGGGTGCGTGACCCCACCGGCTGACCATCACGAATATAATGCTCTATCAGCACCTTTAAAAAGTACTGCGCACGTTCGTTTACCGCAACATCAACAGAAGTGTTAGCCATAACTCCAATACAAAATTATCCGTTAGCACACTATAGACATGAGTGCTAAACGATGAATTATCCAGTGTTATTTCACACAGCGCAAGTAATCAGAGAGTTGATTTCCATTAATCACATCACTTCATGTAGAATTCTCCACCATGGCAAAGAGAGCAAAAAAGAAGAAGCGATCAACCGGCAGCACCATCGCGCTGAATAAAAAAGCGGGACACGATTATTTTATCGAAGAGCGCTACGAAGCCGGCATCGTGCTGCAGGGCTGGGAAGTCAAGGCGCTGCGCGCCGGGCACCTCAACATCAAAGAGAGCTACGTCACCGTTAAAAACGGCGAAGCCTTCATCTTCGGCAGCACCATCAACCCCCTGCTGAGCGCCTCCACCCACGTCAATCCGGAGCCAAGGCGCACGCGCAAACTGCTGCTTCACCGCCATGAACTGAGCAAACTCATCGGCCTCATCGAACGCAAGGGCTACACACTTGTGGCTACCGCCATGTACTGGAAAAAAGGCAAGGCCAAGCTCGAAATCGGTGTCGCCAAGGGCAAAAAACTGCACGACAAGCGCGCATCCCTGAAAGAACGCGACTGGAAACGCGACCAGCAGCGCGCCATGAAAGAGCGTTGAGAGACCTGTCCCGCAACAATCACAATTGTGCCGTGTGCAACAAAACACCGGACGTGCGGAGACTCGTCTTAGTATTGTCATTGCGAGGAGGCTCCGCCGACGCGGCAATCTCCCCGAGATTACACCACTTTTCATTTGCCCCCGAACCATCAAAGGTTTAAACTGTCCAACCTCTTGAATATTGGCAGGATAGCCTCCATATCCATATTCAGGAACAGATGAAGGGGACGACCTGGCTTCGACGCGGGTTACAAAACTTCAGATGCATGTCGAGGGACGAGTACCTCGTAAAACCAGTCGTAAAATGATAGTTGCAAACAACGACAACTACGCTCTGGCTGCCTAGGTAGCCAGCCCCTCGCCGGTGTGTGCCCATACGCCCGGATTTCAGGGGTCGAATCATACGGGATCGCAGTGACGGAGTGTTCGGGCCAGACCTGTTAAAACCTAACGAACTCGACTGCTGACTACCCTGCCTGTCGGGTAACAGCGAGTCTAAAAATAATAGACGGGGCTAAACATGTAGAGTCTAAAGCAGAGTGCTTGCGGACGCGGGTTCGATTCCCGCCGTCTCCACCAACGATATTTCCAAAGCCGTCCCAGGACGGCTTTTTTATTGCCTGTTTTCAGCCACTTACCATCAATTACAGTCTATTACAGGCCAACACTATCCATTGACATCCGAGCACAAAGTGGGGCAACACTACGTTTCACCTACCAGGAGTTGCCCCCATGCCACTAACAAACACTGCAATCCGTAACGCAAAGCCCGGCGACAAGGCCAGAAAAGCGAGCATCGCAAAGCAATCAAGGCCGCGAGAGATGAACGATCAGCAAACAGCTTCGAGGTGATATGCCGGGAGTCGCTTATAACAGCCACGCGTCCTTAATGTGATCGAGCAGGAAGGTCTTGTCCAGTTGGTAAGTGCGTGATGAGAAACTGCGGACCGTCATTCGACATCGCTGTCCGGGTTAATGATACTTACTGTACGGTATGCTTGGTCTGTCCGATTTATGGCGCCTGGATAAAGGAGTTGTAATACTCCCTCAGAAACCATTGGATTGATATACCGACTCCGGAGATCTTCCGGGTTGCGTCTCACAAGTTGTGCGAGTTGAGTCCGTGACAGCCAGCGACCATCACACAGGTCAAGTAGTATTTTTCTCATCTCCTGCTGCGGAATCCGTTTCTTAATTCGTGCTGACCAGGCAATCTGTTGCAATTGTTCGTCGTTATCTATCGAGTGATTGCCGTTACCTAGGGAGTGAATATCGTTACCTAGGGAGTGATTACCGTTACCTAGGGAGTGATTGCCGTTACCTAGGAAGCGATCCTGGTTAGTCAAAGCACTCTCTACCTGTGGCAAGTGATACCAACTCCAGCGACCATGTCCCTGTTTGACCAATGCTTTCCTGGCAACCAGCGACTGAAACAGTTCGGTAATATCAGCTGCATGTTCCCCCGTGATCTGCTGTAACCGCCGATTATCCACCCTCTTTTCAATATCGGCGGTAACCAGCGCCTGAACATCCAGAGTAGAGAAATGATCAAAATCAGCACCAAACTGGCGTTCCAAGCGCTGCAACGACTCTTCTGGTATCAGGCTCACCATAGGCAACATCCATTTCACCCGATCCGGCTGCATTTGCTCGGTCACCCTGGGCATTCGCCAGTGCTGTGACTCCCAGCCAAGCCGAATCTTGTCGATTCCAGACCCCGCTTTCTCACCGGCCCCCAACATCATAAACATTGTTTGCAGGGTCTTGTTACGACATTCACTGACACTCCCCTGAAAAAGCTGGTCGATTGGAACCAGCAGAGTTCCAGGATTGGATAGCTCGAAACGATCGGGATACTTCTCAATCACCACGCCGCCCATGCCCTGATAATCAGCATGGATCAACGCATTGACCAGGGCTTCTCGAATCGCCTCATGGACGATAGTCTCCCCCTTTCGAAACAGATCAGCATTCAGTTGAAACGGCACTTTTAAATCCGCTGACAAACGCCGGATCACAAGCGAATAGAATTGAAAAAGATTTCCAGCCCAGGTTCCATCGGGAACCAGGCGATCCGTCCAGCGAATAGCGGGATCATCAGAGAGCTTTTCGCGATAGTCGACATGGTACTGAGGCAAAGCTTCACGCAATGATTCGTCTTTGCCAAACATCTGCAAACCTGCAACGGTCAGCCCCTCGATACCCTCAGCCCGATCCTTGCGCCACCCTCCCAGTTTGGTGAGAAAGGCCTGATCATCTTCACCGATCCATGGATGCGCCAGCCTGAGTGAGGCGAAATGATTGCGATACTGATGGAGGCTGCGTAAATCCACGTCCTCCAGCGTATAGTGTTCAAGAATATGACTGTCAGCCGAATCTTCATCGCGATCCGACAACATCCGTCCCACTTCCCTCTCTGTGCAGTGATAATCACCTTCGTAATTGCGACGATAGGTACCTGTCAACGGATTCTGGGCAATGAAAACGGGGCGCTGATAACGCGTTGCACGCGGAATACGAATGGCCAGGATAGTGGCTTCTTGCTGCTCAGCAGCAACGACATCAGACCCCGTCAACAGATTGAGATTGACCTTGCCGCGGTTGTTCAGGGTATTCCAGAGGTTGGTTTTCAGCTTCGCGACATCCTGTACGCCGCTGATCGCGCCATCATCCTCTACCCCCAGCAGAATCACTCCACCAAAACTGTTGGCCATGGCGCTGTAGGTCTCCCACAGGCTACCCGGAAGCCCGCCCCTGGCGGATTTGAATTCCAGATCATCACACTCTGCCCAATCGAGACGCAGCAGGAGTTTTTCCGGGTCGAAAGGCTCTTCTCTCATTGCCCTAACGCACGCAGAGTTTGCAGACGATTGGCGAATATCTCGACGGCATCACGACCATAATCATATTTGTTTTACCGCCATCCATCTCCTGACTGAGTTCAAATATCCCCTGGTCGAATTTTCCGGAGAGGTGTAGCATGCCTTCACGCAACAACTGTTCCATGCCATGAGTGGCATTATTTCTGGCAAAGACGTCACGCCCATCGTCCACATCAGTATTCAAATCGGCCAGATTCTCGATACCCTGAGCTACCCAGTAGTCTTTAATAACAGGGTTGAAGCGGTAGGCCTGTTTGACGGTTTTAATCATGCTAGATGATCCTGTTGTTATCGGTCGTCTGCGGTTTTTGGATGTCCCGGTTCGCGATACAAAGGGTAAACGTGGCAATCCTGACGGTAACCATATCACCCGTCGAAGACGATTGTGAATCTACGGTAATGTACTGCATAGCCGCGTATAATCCAATTAAAAAAGCTCTTCCCACAAGCTACATTCGGACATATTAGTTTTTTGGAAAATACGGAATGAGTCCTTTTTCGAATACAATCTCCTGGACTTCCTTTGGTTGAATTCTAACATCAACAGTAACGCCATTGACTGTTATCAGCCATGCCATAGGATTCCAGATGTATTTTCCTGACATCCAGACCCGGCTAATTCCTGTGATGGAAAATCCTAAAGAGTTGGATCGCAGGATGATTGTGGTTCATCGTAGATTGTCATTCTGCGACTTTGTGCTCATTCCGTATATTATTCAGTGTGGAGATGATATTCTTATCGGAGAAGTAGCGACCTACGGCTATAAGTGCCCACAGTTCTGTTCACCTGAAGAACTTGGAGGGACATCAAATGATTGAAGATACCATCGTTGAAGAAATACGCCATTACCGGAAAGCGCATGCAGCACAATACGGAAACGACCTGAAACGTATTGTAGAAGCACTACGGGAAGATGAGTGCCGCTCACAACACACTCTATTAAATCCAGGGCCCAAGATGCTTCTGAAAAAAACAGGAAGCTAGGAGCAGGGTCATCGGCACCCGACAGCGCCAGCCAGAATTCTTTTAAGATTAGTTCAAGCTGATCCAGCAACTGTATTTAAGAACTCGCATATGAATAATCCAACTGGCATCTGCACACAGTCGCCGGTTAAAGGCTATCAGAATTACCCTCGAAGAAGTGCTGCAATACCACCCCGGATTATATCGAGCACCAAATAATCCACTCGGTACGCGTCCACAAGAGTCACGACTCGAACCACACTACGCCCCACCTGCTCATTGCGATCTTGCACTCCTCATTATAGTAATACTATAATGGTATTACTTATTATCTGGAGCGAAAGCCATGCGTGTTACGGTAAAAGGGCAAGTCACTATTCCTAGAAACGTAAGAGAATCACTAGGCATCAAACCTGAGACTGAAATTGACTTTATAGAAGATGATGGAAAATTCTACATTATCAAAACTGACGGAACCGCGATTACAGGTGAACTCAAAAAATTCAGGGGGATAGCAACAGCGAAAATGTCGACTGACGAAATCATGCATCTCACCAGAGAGTTGTAAATGAATGGCATTTTAGTTGACTCATGCGTATTACTGGATTTATTCACGAATGATCCCAATTGGGCGAACTGGTCTGAAAATATTCTTGAGTGGTACAGCCAGACAAATACCTTGTATATCAATTCGATTATCTATACCGAGGTATCGATTGGCTTTAACAGAATTGAGGAAGTCGAAAAGCCTCTCGCAGATCTTGGAATCAAGGTATTGGAGATACCCCGTGAAGCGCTCTTTCTTACAGGGAAAGTCTTCCTGAAATACAGAAAAAACAAAGGGACAAAAAGTGCACCTTTGCCTGATTTTTTTATTGGCTCACATGCGACTGTATCAAACTTTGATTTGATCACCAGGGATCGTGCAAAATACAAGACCTATTTTCCACAGATTAAACTTATACATCCTGAGCATTAAGTGGAATGCCGGCAGGCGCCAGTAAAACTCTGAATCAGGGGGTACAATGAGAAATCCATCGGACAAATTGGCGATGGAAAGCGCAAACTGACAGGTGTAATTGACGTCGCCATGATCCAGAGCCTGTACCGCAACAAGAGCGTAGACAATATCGTCGCAGACTATGGACAGGTGATCATCGATGACAATTTCGCCGGGAGCGAAATTGGGCGCGCTTCAGAGCGCCCGAAGGGTGCGCGCCATGGATGGTGCGCATCAACGTCACCACCTGCCAGCCACCTCATTTGAGCAAGTCATCTCTGAAGTTAAAGCAAAGTATGTCGTTGGCCTGACCGCCACTCCACAGCGTCGCGACGGGCGCCACCCTATTACCTAGCGCTACCGGTCTCCTGGAGAGGGATCCTCGTGCAATATACCGGGCGACTTCACCGACGCCACCCCGGCAAGCACGAAGTGCGCATTGTCGATTACTTCGACAGCAGTGTTCCCATGCTGAGT
>JAYELV010000209.1:0-3178 GCA_034717755.1 Pseudomonadota bacterium
GTTGTGGCGCTGAATATCTCTACGGAACTCAAGGAGCGTGTCTCGGAAGTTGGTTTAAAAGGGTTGAGTGAGGAGGAGCGTCAGCAGATACCAGCTGAGATCGATCGTTCGGACCTGGCCTATGAGCAGCGACTGCTCGACATATTCAATCAGCATCCGGAGATGAACAAAGGAGATTTTGAGCGCTTTGTTGATGTACAGCTGTTGTGGGATGAGAGCATGGCCTCACGGGCAGCCGCCTGGCTGCAGTCGCATCCCGGTAAAAAAATGATCCTGCTGGCGGGGTCGGGACACCTGGTTTATGGCTCCGGCATACCCAACCGTGTCAGGCGGCGCACCTCCATCGAGAGTGCGACTGTGCTGCCTGCGGATGGGCTGGAGATAAGTCGTGAGATTGCCGATTTTGTCATCTATCCGCCAACAGCTGTTCTGCCAAAGGCAGGCCTGATGGGGCTGTTTCTTGAAGATGTGGAAAACGGTGTGAAGATCAGCGAGCTTGGCAGCAACAGCAGTGCTGCAAAAGCAGGGGTTGAACAGGGGGACGTCATTCAGATGTTGAATAGCAAAAAGATCACCACCCTCAGCGACATCAAGATTGAACTGCTGGACAAACCCCCGGGTGAGGAAGTTAGTCTGGGAGTCTCTCGCAAGGGGATGTTATGGGGTGATGAAATGCAGGAGTTTACCTTTGAGTTAGGCGGGTTTTAAGTTAGGCAGGTTTTAAGTTTTAGGTTTTAAGTCAACCCACCTAAAACCTAACAACCTAAAACCTAAAACCTCTCTTTTGAAACACACATCGGGGTCAATTCGGAATTCAACTCGATGATCTCCAGCCGATGGTTGCTGCAGGGATGTTGCGGGGATGGTCCCTGTGTCAATAGGATTTCACCATCTTCGATATCCCGGCCGGCGCACCAGCGGCGTATAAACGGGCTCCAGTCCTGACGGTCAGTATCGACCTTGATGGGCAGTACGCCATAGGAGAACTGCAGCTCCTTGCAGGTTTCCTCCCTGGGACAGAAGGCAATAATCCATACGGGCAGGCGAAAACGGGTGATGTTTCTCGCCGTATCGCCGCTGACAGTGGGCGCCACGACGGCGAGCGGCAGGGAGCGTTCGATGATGTGGTGTATGCTCAGGGCAATCACATTGACCGAATTGACCTTTTTCACTCTTTCCTGCATCAGGCTTTGGTCAATCTCATGCTTTAGATGCCAAATTGGCCGGTCCGGCTCGGTAGCTGCGGCAATGCGCGCAAGCATGCTGACCGACTCCTCGGGATAATTGCCCATCGCGGATTCACCCGAGAGCATCACGCAGTCAGTGCCGTCGAGGATGGCATTGGCGACATCGGTGGCTTCTGCACGGGTCGGACGGCTGTAGTCAGTCATCGATTCGAGCATTTGCGTGGCTGTGATGACTGGCTTACCGGCGTGATTCGCCTTGTGCATGATCTGTTTTTGCACCGAAGCGATGCGCTCGATAGGTATCTCCACGCCGAGATCGCCGCGCGCTATCATCAAGCCGTCCGTGACCTCGAGTATCTCATCGATCAGATCAAGCGCTTCGATGCGCTCGATCTTGGCGATAATAAATGGATGATAACCCAGTTCGTCTGCGGCCTTTCTAACAGCCCTGATATCTTCTGCCGAGGCGACAAATGACTGGCTGACAGCATCGACACTATTGTCAGCAGCGAAGGCAAGCCAGCGCTGGTCATTTTCGGTAAATGCATCGACACCCAGGTCGATGCCCGGCAGATTGAGGCCTTTGCGGGAGCTCAGCAGGCCGCCAACAATGACTTCACACTCGACATCACTGCCATTGGACTGCAGAACCTCCAGCTGGATGAAACCATCGTTGAGAAACAGGCGGTCTCCCTGCCTGACAGCCGCCGGCAGCCCCTTGAAGCTGACGGAGAAGCGTTCGCGGGTTCCCCTGATCTGATCAGTCGTGAGAGTAATATACTCTCCTTTTTGCAGGGTAAAAGGTTCGTCGAGTTCTCCAATTCGCATCTTGGGTCCGGAGAGATCGCCCATGATGGCGATATGACGGCCGCTGGATGCAGCAACCTCCCGGATGCGTACGATGAGATTGTGATGGTAGTCGAAATCCCCGTGAGAGAAGTTCAGGCGGGCAATATTCATGCCTGACTGCATCAGTTTATCCAGCATCCCTTTAGAGTCAGATGCCGGGCCGATGGTGCAGATGATCTTTGTTTTGTGATCGGGAGTGTATTGATTGAAGCTCATAGAATCCGGGAAAGTAAAGTTTGCAGTCGTCAGATTGCAGTTGGCAGCAAAACCGGACAGTTTGCAGCCGTTAGTTAGCAGTAAGCAGTTTTCTTTCCATCTTTTACTGCAAACTGCTTACTGCGAACTGCCAACTTCTGCTAGTCGTTGCCGCTGCCTTTCTTGGCGCCTTCGACTGCTCCATCAGCGGTGCCTTTTACCAGGCCGCCAACTGCACCTGCAGCGCCGCCAACGACGCCTCCAACAACGGGCACGACTTCATTTCCTGCTTTGGCGCCTTCTGCTGTTCCTTCAGCAGTGCCTGTTACTGCTCCGCCAACAGCACCAGCAGTTCCGCCGACTGTGCCGCCAACGACATCGCCTGTCTTCTCAGCCAGGTTTTTGTCATCTTCTGCATGGGCAGCTACCGAGAATGCCAGGATAGATGCCAGTAAAATCATTTTTTTCATATTTTTTCTCCAAAAGATATTGAATTGCCGGAAGAGAAATTCTTCCGGCAAATTTCATTCTGTAGTGTAAGTATCCCAGTGTCAACAGCAATTGTGTCATGCTGCATGAGTACATCCATCGATTTTCTACGGCTTTGCCCCGTAAAATAATCGCATGTCCTTATAAGATGTGCTTAACTTGGTATAGGTTTGGTTATTTACTGATTCTCATTTGGACCGATGAAATATTCGCACATCCTCTGTAGAGCTTTATTTTTGATGCTGCTGTTGACTCCATTGGCGGCGGCGGTAAGTGGCGGCAGCTCCGATATACCTGATGAACTGCCCGAGTTGGAACAAGTCAATGCCATTATCAATGTAGACGAAGCTCCCCCGGGAGTCGTCTTTGTCATCTATGAATATGACGAGTCGGCTCTGACCTGGATCATGCCCAGGCTGGTCTATTATGTGACTCTTTTAAATCAGCGTTTCCCTGAT
>JAYELV010000210.1:0-3173 GCA_034717755.1 Pseudomonadota bacterium
GAGGAGCCGGAGGCGACGCGACAATCCGGTTTGGAGATTATAAATTACATCCTTGTAATTTACCCTTCGGGTCGCGCAAGGCGCGCTCAATTTTGCTCCAAGCAAAATTAGTGCCGCGGTCGCTTAGCCCCCCTCGCAATGACAGCATTCACACGGGCTTTTTTGAAGTCACCTAATCTGTGTTTATCTGTGTAAACCTGTGGTAAAAAACAGTTTTCCAGACTCTACTTCTCCAGCATTCCCTTTAGCACCATATCGGTCAATGAGACAATGCCGCAAATTTCGCCATGCTCGATCACCGGAGCGCGGCTCAGCCCGAAGTTGTCAAACAGACGTGCGCAGTAGCGAATATCCATCTCCGGAGAAGTTGTCAATGCCGGCTTGGTCATGATCTCATAGATGTTGACACGCTCAGGCGCACGGTCAGCAGCAAGCACACTGCGAGCAATGTCTGTAAGCGTCACAATGCCGAAGACATCATCCTCATGACGTTTATTGATAATCAGCGTTTTGGTCTCGACATGCTTCATGGTGTCGAGTGCTTCTGCAACTGTCGCCATGCCGTCAACCATGTCAAAGTTTTTCTTCATGACATCGCGCACACGCACAATTTTATGACTCATATCTCTTCCTCCACTTTGCTGCTGAGTTGTCTGATCTGGTGACTGACGCCGATGGCGTCTTCTACATCGATTTGAAAGGCAATGCCGGTACCGGGTTGTTCATCGAAACGGCATTTTTTTGCAATGGTCTCGAGGATGGCGCGGCTGGCATGCTCCTCTACCAGCAGCATCACCAGGTCACGCTGGGTCTCCAGAGAGAGCCCAAAGAAGGTTTTTTTCTTTTCGGCTCCCTCGCCGCGCGCCTGGTTGAGAACCGTGGCGCCGGTGGCGCCCGCCTCGCGCGCCGCTTCCAGCACCGCCTCCGTATGAGAGTCCTCCACGAGGACCAGAATCAGTTTGAAATGCATAGTTACTCCTCTACATTGTATTTGGTTTTTTGTTGACGGCGCGCATACCAGCGTCCGAGCTGCGCATACCCCATCACCGACATGATGGGAAAAAGACTGGCGAAAGCAATCAGGCCAAAACCATCCAGCATGGGATTGCGTCCCGGCACAGTTGCAGAGAGCCCCAGTCCAAGCGCCGCGACCAGCGGCACGGTGACAGTCGAAGTCGTCACTCCGCCGGAATCATAGGCAAGGGCAATGATCGAGCGCGGCGCGAACAGAGTCTGCAGCATCACCACGATATATCCGCTGATAATGTAGTAGTGCAGCGGTGTACCGGTAATGATGCGAAAAGCGCCCAGAGAGATACCCAGTGCAACACCGATAGCCACTGCAATGCGCAACCCCCAGGGGTTGATATTGCCGCCGGAAACATCATTTGCCTTGATCGCCACGGCAATCAGCGAGGGTTCTGCAATAGTGGTTGAAAAACCAATGGCGAAGGCAAACAGGTAGACCCAGTAGTAGGAGGCCCACTGTGTTGCAATAGTCTCTTTATAGAGCTCGACATCGATGCCAAGAAAATGGGGATCCGTGAGTTGCTGCGCCATCAGCTTTCCCACCGGAAACAGCGCCTGCTCCAGCCCCATCAAAAAAAATGCCAGCCCCAGGACGACGTAGAAAAAGCCGCTCAGGATGCGATAGAGATGCGGGAGCTGGCGGCGTATCACCAAAAACTGAAAACCAAACAAGATTGCAGCAATCGGCAGCACGTCGGTGACTGTGTCAAAAAAAATGCCGGCAAATTCAAGCAGCCACCCGGTCACAACACAATCCCGTAAGCCATGACAAAAATCATTGGGGTCAGGGATGCAAAAGCAATCAGGCCAAACCCGTCAGTCATCGGATTACGCCCCGCGATACTGCTGGCAAGACCGACGCCCAGCGCTGTCACCAGCGGCACTGTAATGGTGGAGGTGGTGACGCCGCCGGAATCATAGGCGATGCCAATAATCTCCTGCGGCGCAAACATGGTCATGATCACCACACCGATGTAGCCGCCAAGGATCAGATACTGAATAGGCCAGCCTTTGATGATGCGGAACACACCGAGCATGATGGCAAAACCGACAGATACAGCGACCGTCATTCTCAAACCATACGCATAACTCTCCATGGCGGGCTCGGTCGATGCAATCATGCCGCCATTGGCCGCCACCTCGGCAGCCTCGTCGGCAACGGCAATCAGCGCAGGTTCTGCGACAGTGGTGCCGAATCCCAGTGCAAAGGCAAACAGCAGCAGCCATGGCAGACTCCCCTTGCGGGCAAAATCGTATGCCATGGTTTCGCCGATCGGGAACAGGCCGGTGCGCAGACCGTGGACGAACAATGTCAGACCCACCACCACCATCAGCAGGCCGCCGAGCATTTTCAGTAAACCGGGGAAAGGCTGCTGCAGCACCAGCAATTGAAAAAAGGCGATCACCACAACGATCGGAAGCAGATCCCGGGTACTCTCGTAGAACGCCTTGATGAGTGCCTTCAATGTTGAACCGATGTCGTCAGTGAAACTGTTTCCAGCATACCAGAGAATGGAGAAAGTTGGCAGTTGGCAGTTGGCAGTTGGCGCCAGTCTAATCAGAGAATCGCTAACTGCAAGCTTTTACTGCTGGAATCTGTGAGTTTTTTGTTTTTACTGCAAACTGCATACTGATGACTGCAAACTTCTTCTCAAGGCATGTTTCTGCAATTTAATGAAAAATAGCATGAAAAACTGGACATCTGCGCGCAAATTAGACACACTTCGTCTATCTTTGGTTTATAACTATCCAGTATCCTCTAAGATCAGCCAATAAATCACTGCTATTGGGTGTATCTGGAGGAAACGTCGGAGGCAGGGTCGTTCCTTTGCATCCATGCAATCACGACATTGGCACATCCATGTGCGGCAGATGCCAGATTTGCGCCTACGCCATACATGGATGTATCAGTGTCGTGTGAGGCAGGACGCCGGAAACGACCATGGATGTATTCACGGCATTTTCCGGAAGATATACCCGGTAGCAGTGACATCCTGTAGGCACTGAATAGTTACAGTTGTTTTATCTCATTTTTTTGCTGGATAGAGTTGCAATGTCTCGGATTCTCGTTCTCAACGGACCAAATCTCAACCTTCTCGGCCGCAGAGAACCGCAGACATATGGTCGTGAGACGCTGGACGATG
>JAYELV010000211.1:0-3164 GCA_034717755.1 Pseudomonadota bacterium
TATATTTATTGTATTGTAGTTGCACCATGACATAACTCTCGGGCTTGCCGAGCATTTGGGCGACAGCTGCGGACAGATTTCTGAGGGTTTCCTGTGAGAACTCTGTCTGAGTGTTTGTGGTTAGGGTAAGAAAAGGCATCGTTGATTACTCCTGGCAATATTTCCGGATCTGCTGTTTCGCATGCAGAAACTGCATTGTGAGATTTCACAGTGGCGACAGTTGTATTCAAAATATACCAGAATGGCGATTGCTCGAGTGAATCTTGCTGTTGCAACAAAAATACCCCGATGGAATAAATGTCAATGAATTGTGAAAAACCTTGACCTTTTGACGATTTGACAGTAATTTCAGCCGATTGAATATTTGATCATTTTTAATGGGATTCCTGACACACAAATATGATCTCTGTCAGGACTCTTTATCTGGAGGTTTAGGCTGTGGAACTCAGTGGTGCTGAGATCGTCGTTCAGGCATTGAAGGACGAAGGTGTGGAGACTATATTTGGCTATCCGGGTGGATCAGTGCTGCATATCTATGACGCACTCTTCCAGCAGGATGATGTCAAGCATGTGCTTGTACGCCATGAACAGGGAGCAACGCATGCTGCGGATGGCTATGCCCGCTCGACCGGCAAGCCCGGTGTGGTGCTGGTAACGTCCGGTCCGGGAGCGACAAATGCGATCACAGGCATCGCCACAGCGCATCTGGATTCGATTCCAATGGTTGTACTGACCGGGCAGGTTCCTTCCCCGTTGATCGGCACAGATGCTTTCCAGGAGGTTGACACCACGGGTATCAGCAGGCCCTGCTCTAAACACACATTTCTTGTCAAACGCGTCGAAGATCTTGCGGAAATCATGCGCAAGGCATTTTATATCGCGACCACCGGCCGCCCCGGTCCGGTGGTGGTGGATATTCCAAAAGATATCACCGACCCCAAGGTCAAGATACCTTATGAATACCCGCGAAACCTGAAAATGCGCTCATACAGTCCGGTCAAAAAGGGGCATCTGGGGCAGATCAAGAAGGCGGTCGATCTGATCTACAAGGCCAAACGTCCGATCATCTATAGCGGCGGCGGTGTTGTGATCGATAATGCCAGCGGCTCGCTGGTCGATCTTGCAAAAGAGCTGGGCATTCCTGTCACCAGCACCCTGATGGGGCTCGGCGCCTATCCTGCCTCCGACCCGCAGTTTATGGGTATGCTGGGCATGCACGGCAATTACGAGGCTAACATGGCGATGCATGAG
The DNA here is from genome assembly GCA_034717755.1 of Pseudomonadota bacterium. Lineage (GTDB taxonomy): Bacteria > Pseudomonadota > Gammaproteobacteria > Chromatiales > Chromatiaceae > Sva-25. The sequence goes on from JAYELV010000211.1 coordinate 1,252, forward strand.
GCCGATGTGCTGATTGCAATCGGTGCAAGATTTGATGATCGCGTGACCGGGCATATTGCTCATTTTTGTCCGCAGGCAAAGATCATCCATATCGACATCGATCCATCTTCGATTTCTAAAAATGTCAGTGTTGACATCCCCATTGTCGGATCAGTCAAGGATGTGCTGAGCGATATGCTGCGCATCATCCGCGAAGGCGACAGGAAAATCGAAGATGACGGTCTTACCTCATGGTGGGAGCGTATCGAGGCATGGCGTGGTCTTGGCTGTCTTCGCTATGAGCAGAGCGATGAGGTTATCAAACCGCAGTTTGCGATTCAAACATTGCACAAGGTCACTGGTGGCGACCTCTACCTGACCTCCGATGTGGGGCAGCACCAGATGTTTGCCGCGCAATTCTACAAATTTGACAAGCCGCGCCGCTGGATCAACTCCGGCGGTCTCGGCACCATGGGTTTTGGCCTGCCTGCCGCCATGGGAGTGCAGATGGCGCATCCGGACAAGCCGGTTGCCTGTGTCACAGGTGAGGCAAGCATCCTCATGTGCATCCAGGAACTGGCAACCTGCAAGCAGCATGGCCTCCCACTCAAAATCATGTTGATGAACAACGGGTACATGGGCATGGTGCGCCAGTGGCAGGAGATGTTTTACGAGGGGCGTTATTCACACTCCTATGTGGATGCCCTGCCTGACTTCGTTGAATTGACGAAGAGTTTTGGTCATGTGGGTATGCGCGTTACCAAGCCGTCAGATCTGGAGGCCGCCATGCAGGAGGCATTCGATCGCAAGGATGAACTGGTATTTCTGGATATCGTGATCGATCCGACTGAAAATGTCTATCCGATGATCGAGGCCGGCAAGGGGCATCATGAGATGGCGATGTCTCCGGCATCGAAACAGGGGGATCAACGATGAAACGCCACATAATCTCTCTCCTGATGGAGAATGAAGCCGGCGCACTGTCCAATGTCTCCGCGCTGTTCAGCGCACGCGGATATAATATTGAGTCCCTCTGCGTCGCACCGACTGACGATCCTTCACTGTCGCGTATGACACTGGTAACGACATGCAGCGAAACTGTCTTTGAGCAGATCACCAAGCAGCTCAACAAGCTGATCGATGTCGTCAAGTTGATGGATCTCTCCGAAGGTGATCATATTGAACGTGAGATGATGCTCATCAAGGTGCGTGCAGAAAAAGAGATGCGCGAAGAGATCAAGCGTCTTGCGGAGATCTTTCGCGGCAAGATTATCGATGTCAGCGACAACAGCTATGTCATAGAGATGACAGGCGACAGCGACAAGCTGGATGCCTTCGTCCACGTCATTCCCGAGGATCACGTCATCGAAGTCGTCAGGACAGGCGTCAGCGGCATAGCACGCGGCGTCAAATCGCTAACGCTGTAATTATCTACCCCTCTCCCGGTGGGAGAGGGGGGAACCTAAAACCTAAAACCTAAAACTTAAAACCTCACCAGGCAAAACAATGGCAATTAACGTTTATTACGACAAAGACTGCGATCTCTCTCTCATTCAGGGAAAGAAGGTCACCATCATTGGCTATGGCTCACAGGGTCATGCACATGCGAACAACCTCAAGGAGTCCGGCGTTGATGTCACTGTCGGCCTGCGTCCCGACTCTACATCGGCGCACAAGGCTGAAGCAGCCGGTCTTAAAGTCAAGTCCATCGAAGATGCTGTAAAGAGTGCGGACGTCGTCATGATTCTTGCGCCTGATGAACATCAGGCCGCGTTGTACCGGGACAAGATCGAACCCAATATCCAGGAAGGCGCTGCACTGGCGTTCGCCCACGGTTTCAATGTCCATTACGAGCAGATTGCTCCACGGGAAGATCTCGACGTCATCATGATCGCTCCCAAGGGACCTGGCCACCTGGTGCGCGCCACCTATAC